>CAYRCP010000140.1:0-5398 GCA_964422755.1 uncultured Bacteriovoracaceae bacterium
ATCTGGAATCTCTTGAGCCTTTTTATCAACGGATGTGCCAGCAGTGCCCCGGCAGAGCCGAAGAGCATTCCGCCCAGCGTCTCCAGTGCTGAGTGTTGAACGGCAACAGTGGTATCCATGCCTGCAAGCAGGTCGAGTCCCAGGAGTCCGGGCATCCGGCTCGCCGTGGCGATGAGGCCTGCAATGAGACACAACAGGTATGATCCGGTGACATCGGCAACCACCAGGGACATGAGATCGATGCCGACCCCGGGCAGGAGAAGTTTGAGCAGAGCAAGCGGGCCGCCTTTGCCGAGCCCCAGGATCATGCCCAGTATTCCGGCAAAGATACCGATCGTCGAAGCGCTCCAGCGTTTAGGTACACACCCCTTACCCAGGAGCAGGAAAAATACGGTCATCAACATGGAGTGTCCGGAGATTCCAAGATGCAGGCGGAACAGGATGCGCGACAAAACAATCATGGAAGCGCTGAACCCGATAAAGATCGCCTCCTGAAGAGTAAAACCTGCCCACCACTGATGTTGGCTGTTGTTTCTCACAAGCTCTCCTTTTTCTGAGAAGTTTTCTGTTGAGGTGTGTGTGATGGCGTCATGCGCTCGATATGTGCATTGTGGGTATCGATCCCCCTGATTTGGGCGGAGATCGCCACTTCACGCGTCACGGTCAGTATCCTTACCATTAACGGCAGGATGAAACAAAGAGAGAAGTCTTTCCAGTTTCTCGGATTCAATAAGTGTTTCGGCGTAATACGAGCCCCTCTGAGGATTTGTGCATTGTAGATGTCCTGAGACTCGCGCAGCAAAAGAGGGATGAAGCGCAGACTCGTGAAGAGGATGAAGGCGGCCTTGTCAGGCAGAATCATCCGGAAGGCCTGGATCATGTCACCGGCCGATGTTGTCCTCTGTACCAGCATGGCCGGGACGACTGCCAGCAGGATTTTGCAGGCCACCATGAGGCCTTGTGAAAGGGCATATGCGGGTTCGTACTTCAGGAGATAGAGAAGGATGATCACGGGGGTCTGGAAGAAAAAGAAACGGCTGTCACGCCAGAAATCTCTCCATCGAAGATTCGAGACGAAATAGAGCACCGGCAAGAGGATGATAAGGCCCGCGATAAGCGGTATGTACTTTGTTATCAGTGCACTGATGGTAAGCCCCAGAGAGATAAGCAGCTTCAGGCCCGGATTGAGGCGGTGGAGCGGTGAGTCATTGGCCCGGTATTTTCCGGGGTAGTCTGAAAGGCTATTTTGTGGGAAGCGCATGACTGATATGACCTTTGTTGATTGTAAGGTGCTGGTGTGCCCATGCATGCAGCGCATCATCGTGAGAGGTTATCATGATCGCAGCCCGAGTGTCGGTATTTACCTGATCAAGTACCGCCAGGATATGATCACGGAGCGTGATGTCCAGGCCGGTAAACGGCTCATCGAGCAGGATGATTCGCGGCCGGGGTGCAAGGACGGATGCAAGAGCTACGAGATGTTTCTGCCCGAAACTCAGGGTGAACGGGGAACGCTCTTCGAGATCCGAGATCTGCATCAGGCTGAGGATGGCCTGTACCTGTTCCCGGCATGCCTCCCGAGGGATCCCCATTCGGTTCAGCCCGAAGGCAACCTCCTCATGCACGCTCTCGCTGAAGAGTTGTCTCTCGGGGTTCTGCATGAGATAGCCCAGTGTGCCAAACAGCATTGCCGGGTGCTGATCTGCAATCCCGTTTATCAGTACCTGGCCGCTGCCGGGCCGAATAGCCCCGATAATGCATTTGAGCAGGCTCGATTTTCCCGATCCGTTTTGCCCGGTGAGGAGCACCTTTTCCCCTGGATTGACCGAAAGTGTGATGTCATGAAGGACCGGCGGGGAGTCGCCATGTGTGAGGCAGAGGTTCTCTATGCGTACAAGGGGACCTTGTGTGAACGCAGCCTTCATGCCGGGAGATAGTGAAGGTGACGGGGAATCGGCGGTGTGTGTGTCTGTGGGGCTGCCGGTCATATGAATATGATGATCGATGAGATCGGACGGCAGGTCGAGGGTATGTTCACAGATCACAATACCCCGGCGGTTGTCTTTGAGTTCATACATCAGATCGATGAGAAGTTCTCTTCCGACGGGATCGAGCTGGGAAAACGGTTCGTCCATGAGAATCACCCGGGGCTCCATCGTGAGCACCGAAGCCAGCGCAAGGCGTTGTTTCTGCCCCATGGAAAGGTCTTCGACATGACGGTTCTGAAGCCCGTCAAGGCCCATGAGGTTCAGATATCTCTCACTTCTCAGGGATATCTCGTGAGGGTCTATGCCCAGGTTGCGAGGGCCGAATGCAGCTTCTTCTGCAATGGTTGAGCATAAAAGCTGAGTTTCCGGATTCTGCAGAACCAGCGCGATACTGATGCGGACAATGTTGTTTTGATAATAGGTGAGTTCCGGGGAGATGGAGATGTTTCCGTCCATCTCCCCATGAAGGGTTCCAGCCATTGCCGAGAAAAGGGTGCTCTTGCCGCAGCCGGTGGGGCCGCTTACGAGTATGGCCTCTCCTGCGTTCAGGGTAAAGTTATCACCAAGACTGATTCGATGTTGCGACTTCGGGTAGGAATACCCGAAGTCCTCAACCCTGATAAGCTCGTTCATTGCTAGAAGCTTGTCTTCAGACCGATATATGCCGTTCTTCCCGGTTGCGGAAGGCCGTAGCTCTCCTCATAGTCTGCATCGAGGAGATTGGCTGCTCCTGCATACATCTCGAGGCGTTCTTTGATAAGCTGCTGCGTGCATTTGATGTTCACGATGTTGATGCCACCCAACTTTGCCTTCTCAAGCGGTTCTTCCTTGGAATAGTAGTACTGGTTGGCAATATACAGGTAC
This sequence comes from uncultured Bacteriovoracaceae bacterium, assembly GCA_964422755.1. Taxonomy (GTDB): domain Bacteria; phylum Desulfobacterota; class Desulfomonilia; order UBA1062; family UBA1062; genus DSAD01. The sequence goes on from CAYRCP010000140.1 coordinate 2,853, forward strand.
GATGCATAAACCTTGAGGCCATACCCGGTTGTGTAGGTGCCCTCAAGGGTCAGCTTGTCCTGCGGACGGTACTGGAGTTCGTCTCTTTCACTGTCCGAGGTGCGGTCCCGGGTAAACAGGTATGTATACCCGGCCTTGAGCAGGAGGTTGTCCAGTGCATGATTTTCCAGTTCCAGTTCGAACCCCCTGAGGCGGTAACTCTCGAAGTTGAGCTGGAGTTCGGAAATGTCGTCTTTCTCAATATAGTCCTGTGCATTGATGATGAACGTACTCAGGCTCAGCAGGGTGGAACCGTCCATAAGATCCTGATCTATGCCGAGTTCGTAGTGGTAGGTCTTTTCCGCGGTCAATGCGGGGTTGGCTTCGTCGCCGTCATAGAGCTGCTTCAATGATGGGAAACGTATCTTCTTTGCATGTGAGAGTGTGAGGCGTGTGGTTGTTCCCAGGTCGTAGCTCAGCCCGAAAAGATAGCTGGATTCCTGCTCCCTTGTATCGACATCAGCGCCATCAACATCGTCGCGGGTCTGGTAGTGATAGCCATATCCCAGCACCACTCCCAGGTTATCCAGCGGGGAGATCTCATATTCGAGGGCTGCGCTGTAGATCTTGTTGGTTTTGTCGTCATCGGAATATTCCTGTCCGTCACGGGTCACCTCCATGAGGTCAGTTTCCCAGGATTCCTGACGTGCACCAAGTGCCAGGGTGGCAGCCCCGGCGGTTTCCAGATCATATTTCAGCTGAATATTACCGCCGTATATGGAGGTCTGACTGTCCTGAGAAAATGAATTTCTGGCCTCTATCGACGTGTAAGTGCTGTCATCATACCGGTTGGATTCTTCATCTGAGCGATTAACAAAGAACCAGGAACGCACCTCCAGAGGGTTATCGAATTTGTGCCTCAGGGCAAGCTGGGCAGAACAGGCGGTTCCGTCGTCGAGCCGGTCATACTTGGCGGACGAACTCTGGAAAGGATCATCCCTGCTGGGATTGGTAATGGGGGGTAGCCCGTATTCCGTATCGACATAGCTCAGGGTCAGACCGATCTGAGTCGCCGTGCCGGGTTCGTAGACCAGGTTGGCAAAGATGTTGCTCAGGTCTTTGTCGCTGTTTTCTCGTTTGCCACCATTTTCTTCGGTGGTTTCATCAAAATCACTCGAAAGCCTGAAACTGTCCTGGGAATATCTGCCGGCCCCCACAAAGATGCGAAGGTTGTCGGTTCCGCTGCTGAGTGTGGTTTGCTGCCGATTCGACGGTCCTTCAGACACTTGTGCCTCGAGTGAACCATGTACGCCGGTCTTTCCTTTTTTGGTAATGATGTTGATGACCCCTGCATTACCCCCTGCTCCGTACAAAACAGAGGACGGTCCCTCGGTGATTTTGATCCTGGCGATATTCTCAACCGGGATTATGCTTGGATCGAACTGATTATCATAGGTGGAGTTCAGGGGGATTCCATCCAGAAGCAGAATTACATGCCGGGTACGCAAGCCACGGATATCGATTCGTGGCACACCCTGATTCGCGGTCCGGATAGTGACACCCGGAAGGAGTGCGATGGCTTCATTCAGCGTCTTGGCCCCGGATGTTTCGATCTGCTCCGCATCCACCTCGCGTACTACGGTAACCTGCTCGACTATGGAAGGGGCGGGTGCGCTGACCACGATCTCTCCGAGTTCAAAGACCTCCGTTTGCTCTGCTGCCTGGCTTGTGAGGGCGTTGCCAAACACAAAGAAAAAACTTAATACCAACACATATATGCTGCGAAAATGCCCATTCATGATGCTTCCTCCAAAATATGCTTTTATTTATATAAGCGATATAAAGCATACCGGAACGTTCAAAGTCAACCCGGGAGATGCGGCTTTTTCTGCCGAGATTACGCCAATATTGGATGAGTAAAGCTTAAATGATTCACCGTGGAAAGAGTCTTCCTTTTGTAAGCCAGGTTGTTATGACACGCTATCCGTTTGTATATGATCAGCTTATCTTACTGATTTTATCTTCGAGATCTTCGGGTGAGGTCGCAGGAATAAAAGATAGTGATTATTGAACCGTGGACCCATTCACGTATATTTTGTCTGCTCAGCGATCGTTTATCAAGGAATCATCATGGGGTACGGTTTCACTCCGGTGCATGTCGCCCAGGTGAAGAAAACGCGACAGGATGGCGCCAAAGATGGTCAGTACCCCCACAACCGTGATCCCGAGGCCGAAAGTACCTGTCTCGCCCATCAGGCCGATCCAGGCGGGGACCGCACCGGCACCGATGAAAAAGGCGAAGGGGAGGGTCATGGATACCGTGAGGTTGCGTACACTCGGGGGGCCGATGGAAGAGAGCGCTGCAATCCCCGGCGGGAAGAAACATGCACCGATGAGGGGCTGGACAAAAACTGCAGGGATAAGCCCGGAACCGGTCATGGTTCCCAGAAGCACGGTCGCCAGTCCGCTCAGCAGGAGAATTACCCTCATGGAACGTCTGGGGCCAAAGCGATCGGAGGCCCATCCGCCGGCAAATGCCATGGCTATGCACAAGACCCTCGACAGAG
>CAYRCP010000141.1:0-5368 GCA_964422755.1 uncultured Bacteriovoracaceae bacterium
AAACTCTCCGAGGCTACAGGACTGCAGATGGGCGCCGGTATGGAGGAGGCACTCAGCCGCATGGAGCGCGGAGAGGACCCTGACAGGATAGAAGAGGAAATGGGAGATCTTCTCGAGGGAGAAGAGCCTTTTATCATGGAGGCCAAATCAAAGGCCGGCAGAAAGAAGAACAAACCAAAGGTCGATGAAACCCTCTATGACCTCTAAACCGGGTTTTGTATAACCCAACTGCAATGTGGAAGCGGCTTTAGCCGCGAAGACCTATAGTGCGCGGCCGCCCCTGTAGGGCTTTGATGGTTGCTCATTTATCTCAGGCAAAGCTTTTTTTGGCAAGACAACAGGTTTTTCATTGCCCGCAGTCTTTGTTTTTACCCTGCAGTCTCTTATTATGATTCACATATGATCGTTTCTGCACACAGGCCCTATTTTTGTCCGTATCCGGGATTTTTCTACAAGGCGATGAAGTCCGATATTGTTGTCCTGCTCGATGATCTTCAATATCCCCGGGGAACAACATGGATTAACCGGAACCGGTTCAAGAACGACCAGGGGTGTTTATGGATGACGGTGCCGGTGTGGAAGAAGGGGCTCGGTCTCCAGAAGATAAACGAAGTGCGGATCTGCCATGAAGGCCGCTGGCAGAGAAAGTATCTTGAAACCCTGAAGGTTGCATATGGCAATGCACCGTATTTGCGTGATCACATTCACCTCTTCAAAGAGTTTTTTTCCCCGGGATGTGACACGCTCATAGATATGAATCTGGCGATGATCCGTTATCTCATGGATGTGCTTGGAATAGAGACGGAAATCGTCCTGCTTTCAAGGATGAATATACGGGGGAAGGGCAGCAGCCTCCTGATCGATGTGTGCAGATTTTTAGGAGGGTCTGTTTTTCTGGCTCAGCGTTCTGCACGCACGTATCTTGATGAAATTCTCTTTCAGGAGGCTGGCATCCGGCTGCTGTATGTGACACCTCCGTCCATTGTCTATCCCCAGCTGTGGGGGGATTTTATCGGCAACCTCTCTGTCTTTGACCTTATCTTCAATTGCGGGCCAAAATCTCGTGACATCATGATGGGCTGATAAAAGATCGAGCGGGTACATTCCGATGGAAATGATACGGGAATTTCGATGCTGTGCACACAACGAGCAACGTGATGCATGCGGATAACGGGTAAAGAGGGCCTTCACATTTACCGGGAAAATCAGTACGGTATCTTTGAAAAGAAAATCCAGGAGACAGACCGTTGTCTCAGGCTATTAGGCTGAAGACTGTTAGTCTGTTAGTAAAGGATAAAAAGACAAAAGAGGGAGATAGAATGAACGGACTTGGCAATGATGTATACCCAACAGCCTATAGCCTATAGCCTACAGCCTTTGTTCTTTTTATCAGGGCGCCTGCAGCCTGAATTCCTGTACAGAAAATTCAGAATAAAAACCTTAAAACATGTAGAGAGGCAGCTTTTGCAAAGCGGACACTTTTCTTCGTTGTGGGCAAGAGACAATGCCTGATAGACTCTGAAACGCATGGGAAAGAATTCAAAAGGAAATAATGATTGTCCGGGCGTAGCGTATGGTCTTGCGCTGATGGTATTCGCGCTGTTGCTCAGCGGCTGTGCCGGCAGGTATTTTCATGATGCAGGGATCCCGCCACTGCCCGCGCCGCAGTATGAACTTGCCGGTTTGCCCTGTAGTGAATATTGGACCGGGATCATATTCAACGGCAACAAGATCGGATTCAGCCACTTTGTCATCAGCCCATCGGAAACCAGTCCCGGTTGTTTTGAGGTGCGTAGTGAGGCGGTGCTCCACTTTCGTTTCCTCATGATGGACAAGAATATCTCCCTTGTCTCCTATGACCTCATAGGAGAAGACCTCCTGCTCAAGGAGTTTCTCTACGAGTATGATTTTGATGGAAACACGCTCAAACTTTCCGGTTACCTCAGGGATGGTGCACTGGAGGTGAAGCGAATCTCCGGAAAACATACTGCAAGGGAGACAATCCCGTTTGAAGGTCCCCTGTATCCGGGAAGCATTGTTTATCTCTATCCTGTTGTGCATGGGCTCGAGATCGGACGCACCAGTCGCTATGACGTCTATGACAGTGAGACCCAGAGCATACAGGAAGTCACCCAGGAGATCATGGCATACGAGCGCAGTGATCTCTTTGCAGGCAGCGCCTTCAAGGTAAAGACAGAGTATCTCGGGCAGGAGATCACCACCTGGATCGATGCTTCCGGGATGCCGCTGCTCGAGAGGGCTCTGGGAGGCGTACTCATCTCCGGGCTCGAGAACGAATCCCAGGCAAAGGCATATATCGTTGAGTCGGCCCTGAACAGGGATGAATCGCTGCTGGAATTCAGTCTGATAAAAACGCATACACCCATTGAACGGCCGGATGAGGTGACAGGCCTGGAGGTTCTTATCGACGGGCTCGGCGAGGAGATCGTCATCCCAAGTGATGAAAGGCAGGGGTGTGAATATCAGGGAACTAAGGTATACTGCAGGGTTGCCTCCCAGGGATCCGGTGACCCGGTAACCTTGGAGCATACATCTCTCGATACATACCTTGAGCCCAGCTATACCGTGCCGTGCAACAATGCAGAGATCGCTGCCACGGCTCAGGAGATCACGAAGGATGCGTCAACGCAGATCCAGCGAATTGATGCGGTCCTGCAATGGATCCAAAAGAATATCGAGCAGGAACCCATAGATGTCTTTACCGCACTGGATGTACTGACAAAGAAGAAGGCGGAGTGCCAGGGTCATGCGTATTTGTATACTGCTTTTGCCCGGGCTCTGGGCATTCCCACCCGTGTTGTCAGCGGGATCGTGTATGCGGAGAATTTTCAGGGATTTCTCTATCACTCCTGGGCTGAGAGCATGGTGGCCGGCAGATGGATTGCGATCGATCCTACAACCGGCCACTTGCCTGCAGATGCAACGCACATTAAATTTATTCAAGGGGAGGACATGTCCTGTCTTGTCCCCCTGGTAGGGATTATCGGCAAGCTCGACATTGAGGTTGTTCGGGTGGAATATTAAGCGTGCCCATATGGCATGATCGTTATTAAACACCGCGGGGATAAGGAGCACAACGAGGAATACGATACGCTGGGTGGGCTGAGGGGAGGCTGCAATGCATGTATTGAGCCGGAAGGCGGGTACTGCAAAGTATCAGTTCAGCCGGTGGGAGAAACTGCTGCTTAAGACCGCCCCGCCAGCGGCTGCTTTTCTGATCAGGGGGTGGTGCAGATCGTGCCGGGTGGTAAAGCGAATCAATGCTGAGCATGAGATACTCTCGGCAGCTGAAAATGGTGGCTGTGTCTATGCCACCTGGCATCAGCGCATGTTCTATTTCTTCGAAGATTTCGGATCGCGGCATGTAACCATGATGATCAGCCAGAGCAAAGACGGAGAATATGCCAATGCCCTGGCAAACAAGATGGGGTTTTACTCTGTGCGGGGAAGCAGATCACGCGACGGCAAAAAGGCCATGCATGAACTTATAGACCTCATGAAAAAAGGCGGCTATACGGCCGGCATGATGGCTGACGGTCCCACCGGACCTCCCCGTGTTTTGAAGATGGGAACCATCAGGATTGCGCGCGAGACCGGCAAACCCATTATTCCCATGATGTATGGCGCCAGACACAAGATCATTCTTAAGAGTTGGGATAAGTATATCATCCCAATACCATGTACCAGGATTGTCATCTATCATGGTGACCCGGTATTTGTCCCCCGTGATGCCGGAGATGAAGAATGTGAGCAAATTAGAAAGCAGGTGGAGCAGACAATGAATGAGATGGCCGATTTCTGTGATGCGTTCTGGAGAGGGTCTCCGGTGGGCAAGCCCGGATATGATCTTCCCGAAGGAACCTCGCATACCTGATGCAGAGTTGAAACTGCATCACTCTTAAAGGAATTACTTGGATGATATCCTGTCTCATAACAGGTTTTTTGGTATGTCCTGGACTTTGAAAAAGGTAAACGCTAAACTATTTACATAATGACACACAACCATGGACCCCAGGAACCTTCAGGTGTGCTCCTTGACCACGCCAAGGTAATCGAGAGGTATTGCAATGGCCTTCCTGTGCTTGATCTGGCATGCGGAGGCGGGCGCAATGGGGTCTATCTTGCCCGTCTGGGCATGAAGGTGGTGTTTGCCGATATCTTGTCGGATAAGCTGATAAGCCTGCATGGTTCGGTCCGGGATCTGTTATCGAGGGTCCTTATCTGCAGGGTGGACATGGAAAAAGACGGGCTCGGTGTTTTCAGGCCCGGATCATTCGGTGCCATTCTGGTCTTCCGGTATCTTCACCGGCCCCTGATGCCGTTCATTAAGGATCTGCTCGCCCCTGGCGGCATCCTTGTGTATGAGACCTTTACCGTGGACCAGGCGAAATTCGGAAAACCCACGAATCCTGACTTCCTTCTCAAACCCGGGGAGCTTGATGGATGGTTCGGCTCCTGGGAAGTATTGCATCGTTTCGAAGGGATACAGGGGAACCCGCAAAAGGCTATTGCCAATATCGTGTGCCGCAAGCCCTTCCAGCATATTTTTTAGTGCAACACCTCCGTATCTCCATGAAATGAAGTTCATTATTGTATCCAAGATACTATTTGGTATAGGAACAAGATACAGCTGAGGAATTGAGAGACACCAGAATTCCATTTTGCATGATATGTGGAGCAGAGTATATGGGTTTGGAAACTGATACCGGAAGAATAGATGGATTGCGGAAAAGGTATCCAGGGAAATTCGTTTCACTCCGGAAGATATTGAGCCATATCCACCGGGGGAACAGGATCTTTATCCCTACCGGATGCGCTGCACCGCAGTTTCTCCTCAAGACACTCATAGAATATGCGCGGTCCCACCCGAAAGAAATCTTCGATGCAGAATTTTTCTACGTTCTGACATTCGGGCTCGCCCCCTATGCGGATGCAAGGCTCGAGGAGAATTTCCGGCAGAACACCTTTTTTGTGGGAGACAGTACCCGCGATGCAGTCAATAACGGCCTTTCCGATTATACCCCGGTCTTTATATCCCAGATCCCCGCATTGCTGCGCCGCAAACTCATTCCCGTAGACATTGCACTGATACAGACGTCCCTGCCGGATGAGAACGGCCGGTTATCTCTGGGTCTCAGCGTTGATATCACCAGGGCTGCAATCGAACAGGCCACCGTAGTAATAGCGCAGATCAATACTCACATGCCCAGAATACATGGAGACACGTTCATACATATCGAGGACATCGATTATGCAATCCATCACGACGAACCCATCCTGGAATATGAATCCACGGTCCCGGATGAGATAGCCCGAAATATCGGAAAGTATGTTTCGAAAATCATCG
>CAYRCP010000142.1:0-5361 GCA_964422755.1 uncultured Bacteriovoracaceae bacterium
ACCTCGATGCCGAGGGTCTGCACTGCCTGGGATGTACTCATGATGTCTTCGGATTCAAGAGCGCCATGTATTGTTGTTTTTCCCCGGGCGAGTGCCCCGAACAGAAAAGCCCTGTGGGAGATTGATTTGTCGCCGGGAGGGGTTATTTCACCGTGTATTTTCATAGAGATTTCTCCTGATCGCAGAGTAGGTCCGCAGTATCTCTTCGAGTTCACCGGCATCATCCGAGGTGATGATGTCTCTGATCCTGGCAAGTTCGGCCATATACTCATCAATGAGAGGCAGAACATGGTCTTTGTTGGCCATGAAGATGTCTCTCCACATAACAGGATCCGAAGCGGCGATGCGGGTGAAATCCCTGAACCCGGCACCTAAAAGCTCCCGGTGGATATGAATCTCCCCGGCAATGCTCATGGATACGAAGCTGAGCAGGTGCGGCATATGGCTGATGATGGCCATGAGTTCATCGTGCTTGGCCGGGTCCATGACAGTGACCTGCGACCCGCACGATTTCCACAGCCATGTGACTTTTTCGATACAATGCTGTGGCGATGTTTTAGTGGGGGTTATAATGGTGATGGCATTGTTGAACAGGGTGGCCTCGCCGGCGGAGTAGCCGGGATATTCCTTGCCCGCAATAGGGTGGCTGCCTACAAAACAGGGCCAGATGGCATCCATTTGTTTGACAATGCGTGCCTTGGTGGATCCGGTGTCAGTGATGACGGCGCCTTGGCTGATATGGGGGATCACCATCCCGGCAGTCTCGATGATGCTTCCCACAGGTACGGCAAGGATAATCATGTCGCTGCCGGCAGCCAGAGACATGTCGGCCCCGCCCTGTTTGATGACGCCGTCACTGCAGGCCTTGGCAATGGTTGCCTGATCAGTGTCGATGCCGGTTATCTCCGCCTGGCCGTGAATGGCCTTTGCAATGGACGCGCCGATAAGCCCGAGGCCGATGATGCTGATCTTCACAGGATCTCTTCCAGATGCGTTATGAATGCCCGGTTCTCATGAGGCAGCCCGATACTGACACGGATAAACTCGTCGAGGCCGTAACTGGTCATGGCCCTGGTGATGATACCCTTTTTCAGCAGTTCTTCATAAACCCTGGCAGCATCGTCTCCGATGCGGACAAGCACAAAGTTGGTCTGTGAAGGTATGTATTCGAGGCCGAGGCGTGCGATTTCACGGTACAGGTAGTCAAGTCCCTCCCAGGTGTTCTCAAGGGTCTGCTGCAGAAAATCTCTATCAAGCAGTGCGGCCTCGCCGGCCTTGAGGGCAAGGATATTCACATTGAACGGCGGTTTGATGCGATAGAGACTCTGTGTGATGGCTGAATCCGCTATCCCGAAGCCCACCCTCAATCCTGCAAGACCGTGTGATTTGGACAGGGTATGGATGGTGACAACGTGTTTGTGATCTTCTATCAGGTTCGTGGCACTTTGAAAATCATCCTGCCTGGCAAAGGCTGCATAGGCTTCGTCCATGACCAGCAGGATATTCTTCGGGACCGCGGCGGCAAGGCGGTTGATCTCGGCTTTGCCGAGGTAGGTCCCGGTGGGGTTGTTCGGGTTTGCCACGAAGATAATCTTGGTCCTGGCGGAGAGCAGCTTCAGGATATCTTCGCTGTCGATTGCCTGGCCCTGCATGCTTGACGTGACCACACGTGCCCCGCAGGCAAGGGCTGCTATCGTATAGTAGCTGAAGGTGCACTCGGGGATAATCACTTCGTCACCGGGTTCGATAAATGCCCTGCAGATGAGGTCTATGATTTCATCGGAACCGTTGCCTGCAATGATCTGTTCAGCAGCGCACCCGAAGAAGCCCGCCGCGGCTTTTCTCAGCCGGACGGCATCGGGGTCGGGATAGATATGTGCGGCTTTCTTGATGTCGTTCATGGCCTCAAGCGCTTTCGGGCTGGGTCCGAGCGGGTTTTCGTTCGATGCCAGTTTAATGGGGTCTTTAATCCCGTAGCGCTCCATGATGGTATCTTTCGATGTGCCGGGAACATAAGCGGGTATGTTCTGCAGCCATGATGTGGTTCTTGGGTTTTTCAATACACCTCTCTCCCTTCTGGATATGATCCGAGGATAATGACATCCCTCGTATAGGAACTGATCTCCTTAATGGCAGCCTTGACATTGTTGTCTTCGAGACTGCCCTGAAAATCGATAAAAAACAGGTATTCCCACGGGTTTTTCTTGGACGGTCTTGATTCTATCTTGGTGAGGTTGATCCCCTTGCCGGCAAAGATGCCAATGGCATTATAGAGTGCCCCGGGGGTATTCTCCAGGGTTACGATAATGGAGGATTTTGCCGGTCCGGTAATCCGGTTCATGGTACGTGTAACCACCCAGAACCGGGTGATGTTTTCTGAAAGGTCATTGATGTTCTCTGCGAGGATGGTGAGCCCATAGATCTTTGCCGAGAGTGTAGAGGCAATGGCTGCAGTGTTTTGTTGTTTTGCGGCAACAACAGCAGCATCCGAGGTGCTTGCGGTTTCTATGGTCTTCGCCCCCGGCAGGTTGTCCATGAGCCAGTGCCTGCACTGGGCAAGGGGCTGAGGGTGGGAAAAGACCTTTTCGATCTTGTCCATGGAGGTGTTCGACAAAAGGCAGTTGCGTATGGGGAGCATGATCTCGCGCGAGACGAACAGGCGCGAAGTCACCATCATGTCAAGGGTGCGATTGATCATGCCCTCGGTGGAATTTTCCACCGGGACGACACCCAGATCAGCTCTGCCCGCGACCACTTCGTTTATGACCGATTCAATGTCTTTTTTCGGTATGAGGTGAGCATCGTGAGAGAAGACCCCATAGGTTGCCTGGTGGGAGTAACTCCCCTCCGGTCCTAAGAAAGCCACCTTTTTTATTGCCTGAAGCGACCTGGATATGCTGAAGATATCGGTAAAGATCTTTTCGAGAATAGCCTTGTTCAGCGGCGGACGTACGAGTGCGGCAAGCCGCTCGAGTATGGCCGCTTCCCTGGCGGAGTCCAGCGGGGCTTTGTTGTGTTTTCCCTTGAGCCTTCCCACCTCCACGGAGAGCTCACAGCGCCGGTGAAGGAGCCTGATGAATTCATTGTCAATGGCATCGATTTCTTCTCTGATATTTTTTATGTCTCTTTCCATACTATATCCCTGGTATACAATTGTGACTGGTTTGTTTTTAATACTGTATTGTCACGATTCATGCCATATCATTTCTCATTATGGCGGTTTTTTTCCGCCGGAGAGATCACATGAACCTATCAGAAGGTTTGATGATTTTCAATCCTGCTTGCCTTTTTGAGCTTTTTTCAACGTCAGTCTTTGGTCTGCGCTATGGCTTAGCCGGTCACGTCCTCTTTGAAATCAGGAGATCCAGGAGAAAACAGGGCCGAAAAAAAGTGTATGGAGTGAAAAAGATCCTGAGATAGTAGTACCTGTTCAGGGTATTATCCTGAAAGCAACTGACTGATTCTCCACCGAAGGCATTTCTTCCAGGGCACCTATCGACCTGAGCAGTTTATAAGTCCGGGCAATCTTCCGAAAACAATGTAAAGGGGGGCATAAAGGTTGAAACATTGACATAGAGCAAACCTGTGTGCAATACAATCTGATAAAATCACATAAATAGCTATGATCTATACTTGGAATTGATGAGATATGAGAAGAAAAAGGAAACTACGACTTCGATATGTAATAATCCCGGTCTTTGTTATTGCTGTTTTCCTGTTCTTTTCTGGCGGTAAATCCGGAGAAGCGGAGAGCAGCGCCAAGCCCGCCATGCCTGTTGTTATGTCGAAAGAATCCCTGTCTGTTCTTACGCCGGAAATGATCGAAGAAAATGAGATGACCATAGACTGGGACCTCCAGGAATACATAGCTAACACAGTACGAAGGAACAAGGTGGGTTTTGCAGCAGTAGCGGTGATGAATGCCCACACAGGAGATATTATCGCCCTGTATGGTAAGGGCGAAAAGGGAGAGGATAATACGCTGTGCCTCGATACCTACCTTGCGGCGAGCCTGTTCAAAGTGGTTACCGCGGCGGCTGCTATCGATTCCGGCGTCATGTCATCGAAGAGTAAATGTGCGTACAATGGCAGTGCGCATACGTTGTATAAGAAGCAGCTCACGACGGGGAGAAACCGCTGGACACGTGAGGTTACGCTCGGCCGGGCATTTGCCCTGTCAAATAATGTGGTTTTTGCAAAGATAGGCACAACAGACCTCGGAGAGACACCGCTTTTGCTTACCGCCATGCGACTGGGTTTCTGGAAACCCCCATTGGAAGGGATCGAATGCTCTCCGAGCACGCTCTTCATCCCGGAGACACAGTATAATATCGCCGAGCTGGCAAGCGGATTCAACCGTCATACCCGCATATCTCCCGTTCATGCCGCGCAGATGATTACGGCCGTGGTGAACGACGGGGTGATGATGCGTCCCAGGATATTGAGCAGCGATTCTACCGGCAGCGAGAAGGTTCTGGAAGATAATACGGCGAGAGAATTGCACTACATGATGAATCAGACGATCAAACGCGGGACGGTATCGAGAACGTTCTGGAATAGCCGGTATGACCGGGTGTTGAAAAATGTTCAGATCGGGGCGAAGAGCGGGACCATTGACGGGACAGATCCGGACGGAAGGCGCAACTGGTTTTTGGGGTATGCCGAGCATGATAAGTCCGGGGATGCCATCACTATTGCCTGCCTCATCATCAGGGAAGACTACTACTGGATAGAGTCGGACGACCTGTCCAAAAAGATTATCAGGCACTATTTTTCCAAGCCCGTAACCGTTGCCGGCAACAACTGAAGGACGTTGGGCCTCTTCCTGTAACGGCAACATAACAGCCGCAATTAACCACAGATATATAGTAATTCAACCAGTAGGGCAGATATATATCCGGATCGTTCAATCAATGCTCTATTACAATATAATTACAGGAATTATTTGATTCGATTGTTTTTTTATTCCGGACCTGCTTGCGCTTGACACCGTCTTTGCGGCTGTGCTAGCTAAGAGAAACTGTTTCGGGACGTGGCGCAGTCCGGTAGCGCACCTGACTGGGGGTCAGGGGGTCGGAAGTTCAAATCTTCTCGTCCCGACCATAAAATAAAAGGGTTACGGGTTTTCCCGTAGCCCTTTTTTCTGTCGTTTTATCGCTGGGCACATTTGGGCTACAAGATCAATCATCATAAGAACGTTTATTCGACCGGGCAGCTCACACCGGGGATCTATCTGCTGCCCGGCAAAGTTTTCAGCCGATACCGGCCTTACACATCCCAATATACCAGTGCTGATCTCACTCCCTTGGGCCAGACATATTTCCCGTCTTCCAATGTCAGGTGATGGGAAAGCTTTTCGGC
>CAYRCP010000143.1:0-5349 GCA_964422755.1 uncultured Bacteriovoracaceae bacterium
TTCGGTTCTTCAACGTCACAGTCCAGAAGCTGGACCGATTTTCCCTGTCTGACCAAAGTAAGCGCAAGGTTAGTTGAGATCGTTGTTTTGCCTGTGCCTCCCTTGCCGCTGGCAACGGCAAGGCTTAGCTTGTTCTGCCCCGAGGTCATTACCTTTGGCCACCGCCACCGCCACCTTTCATACCTGAATGAGGAGCGACATTGGGCTGCGCGGCCTGGGAAAAGGCCCCGTTTTTGAACTGTTCCACAGCGTTGCGGATAACCCCGCTTACGCCGGTAATCACCTGAATGCCTGCCGCGTTAAAAACCTGAAATGCATTTGGTCCGCAGTTTCCGGTCAATACCGCCTTCACATCCTGCTCGGAGAGCATCTGTGCTGTCTGAATTCCGGCGCCGCCCCCAGCGTTCATATTTGTATTTTCAAAGGCATGAAACTCCATGGTCTCGGTGTCCACAATAAGAAAACCCTGTGCACGCCCGAGCCGAGGATCTATCTGATCGTCCATTGATACACCTGTTGCACTGATTGCTATCTTCATCTGTATTTCACCTCATACTTGTCTATAAACGCCGAGTGCAGGCACATTCATCGTATGCCTGCACTCGGTGCTCAGATTTTTTTATTCAGCCTTCGAAGCTGTCTCCAGAGATTCTATCTGCTTTTTGATGTTATCGAGCATTCCTTCGAGATACTGAGCATGCTGTTTAAGATCATTGACCTGGTCCTCTTTTGTAAACATCGGACCTGTCGGTGCGACATTCTGAGGGTCATCATAAACACCTGAAGGCATACCGCCCCTCATATAAGGCCCCGCGCCAAAACCCCTCTGCCACCGGGTAAGACCGGTTGCATGGAACCAGTTACGGTGTCCCCTTCCACCGCCGCCGTGGCCGAATCCATAACCTGCAAACGCCCTTCCCGGCATTGTATTCATATATCTCGGAACTGAGTATCCTGCACAGAAACCCGCTCCTCTTCCTGTCATCGGGCCCATTCCTGCGGGTCCACTTCCATCTCTAAATGGCATCTTTCTTCCTCCTTTGCTCATCTGTCTGTTTGGTCTCTAATAGAGAGCTCTCTTTCGTGTTATCCTCTATAGAGGTATGTTGTGCATCGATAATGCGTATTGTGGGCTTTCGATGCATAACCCTGTTCAAAAAATACCTGAGATAACCATCAGGCTGTTTCAGGTCGTGTATTAATGCTGCGACAATAGGAACACCTATGCCTAAAACCCCCCGGCCTCCCTTTCTGCCACCGACGGCACGGGCGATTCGCACAAAGCTCATACCGCTGCCTCGAAGCCTCAGCCTCAATGGTCCTGTTCCGTCACCTCCTGGCATTGTTTCTCTTCTCCTTTTTCTCATCTGTGCACATAATCTTTTGCTCCATGACCTACTTATTTCCTCCATACCGACGACACCTTCTCTTGGAACACCAGTGCATGCCTTTTGTATGACCCGGCATGAAATATTTGGGATCAGCAAGGGTTCCGGAGAAATATGCCGCTATAATGTCTTGCGTACAGCCCGACAGAAACGGAACAAGTTCGATGCCGGAATGGATAACCATGGCGGCAAACGGCCGTGAAACAGCACCACATATCAGAATATCCACTCCATGTTCTGAAAGGATACCGACCATTGCAGGGACGACTCTGGTAGAGAATTTCACGCAATCCCGCCTGATTTCTCTTCCATCATTGATCTGGAAAATCATAAGGGTGTCAGCAAAATCAGCAACTGCTGCCATATGATCTTCATGTACGGGAATGGCGATCTTCATATCATAAAGTAACGCAATGAACGTGCCAGATCCGGTTAAGCCATTTAACTCCTAGATATTATGAGTTTATCATTTTATCAAATAAGCTGGAGGTCGCTTATTTGCGACCTTTCAAGCGGGGTACCATCGCATATTTGCGACCAGTGAGGGGATTACCCGGATCTTTTCTTTGAACGGGGAACGGTAAGTCCCAAAGATCGTATCTTTCTAAACAGGGTGCTCTTGTGCATGCCGAGGTCCTGTGCAGTTTTCAGCCGGTTCCAATCATTTCTCTTCAAGGCGTTCATCAAAAATGCCGCTTCCACCTTCCTGAGTGATTCACCGGGATCCGTTGAATCAGCATCGCCGAGTCCTTCATGCTCAAAAAGCCTGGGGAGATGTGATTGGTTTATCTGGTCAGACCGGCACATGATAAAGGCCCGCTCAATGATGTTTTCCAGCTCCCTGACATTTCCCGGGAAATCATACCTCATCAGATACGACAGGGCTGCTTCAGACATGGTAACAATATTTCTGGCCTGGATCTTGTTGAATTGCTCGATAAAGTGGTCGACAAGAAGCGGGATGTCTTCTTTCCGCTCCCGAAGCGGAGGGATCGCAATCTTCACGACATTCAGACGGTAGTACAGATCATCGCGAAACTTCTTATCCCGCACCAGGGATTGCAGATCTTTGTTCGTAGCCGCAATTATCCGAACATCTGCCTGCATCTGCTTGACGCCGCCCAGGGGTTCATAGGTCTTCTCCTGCAGGACACGCAGCAGGCGGACCTGCAGCGCCGGAGATATATCGCCGATCTCATCGAGAAAGATCGTTCCCCTCTCTGCCAGGGCAAACCTTCCCGGCTTATCCCTCTTGGCATCAGTGAATGCACCGGCCTTATACCCGAACAACTCGGATTCCAGGAGGGTATCAGGCAACGCTCCACAGTTGACGGCAATAAAGGGTTTTGCCCTTCTCGGGCTCAGATTGTGGATGGCACGGGCAAAGAGTTCTTTACCGGTACCGGTCTCTCCCTCCAGCAGGAGAGTACTCATACTGTCTGCGACAACCGGCAGCATTTCGAAGATCGTGCGCATTTCACGATTCACACTCAGGATATCCTGACAGGCATAATCTTTTACCATCTCTGAGCGAACATGCTCAATGGAGCCGATATCTCGGAAGGTCTCCACTCCTCCGGTGATTTTTCCATCAGCGTCTCGAATGGGAGCAGCCGAGATGCTGAGGGAACGCTTCATTCCGTTTGTATCTATTATGGATACAATCCGGTTAACCACCGGATTGCCGGAGCCCATCGCCTCTTTCAGGGGGCAGTCGGTCTCACAACAGCTCGCGCGCAAAACCTCTCTGCACGTGCCGCACAAGGCCTCTTCTTTTGCAATACCCGTAATATCCTGCGCTGCCTTGTTGAATGACGTGATCGCCCAATCAAGATCCACCGTAAAAATACCATCAGCAATGGATTCAATAATCAGATCAGTGTAAGTCTTGCTGTCTTCAGCCATATTGGTTCAATCCTGTGAATATTTTCCTGTCCACTCAGTGCTCTTTACCAGTGATGTACGTTGTTGGACAGCACCGATTTCCGTGATCAAGCATAACAGATAGTAATGGTTCCTGAAACGATTTTATTAATCTGATACTCCTCGATCTGTTCTCACTTAAGCACATGATTTTCTCTGATAAGATTTATTCTATAGCATATTGAGTAAATTACTTCGTTTTTTATTTCAAGCATTCTTATCCCGAGCTTGATTTCACGAAAGATAAAATTACTATTATTAAAGCAGTATGATATATTTTTACGGCATGTTTTTCATGCATTTCAATAAAATGTAAACCTGTTTATCTTTTTTATTTCATAGTGTTACACATTCTCATTCTAATTTTGAATTAATGTTTTGCATTAATTCCTTGGGCATCCAGACTCTGTGTGCACTCTCGATGTGTATCAAAAAAACGTTAGGTAAAATTTTATTAAAAAAAGGGGGAGAAAATGAAAAAGTATGCAGTTAACGGATTTATTGTAGGGGTTCTTTTTATCATGGGTTCATTCTTCACAGCAACAAGCGCATCGTGCGCAACAACAAACGGCCTGTCGTTTGAAAATCTCACGCAGGAGGTGGGCCGAGGCTTCGGAGATACCTGGAACCGGTATGCATGGTCCATGGAGGAGTTCAACAAGGAGATCTATGTCGGGACATGGAACTCCCAGATTGACTTTGAAGGCATCATCAATGCTGCCATCAGCGGCGAAATCGGTGACATCATTTCAGGCGGCAATCCTCTGGAAGGTATTGGCTTTTCAAAATCCAAAGGAGCGGAGATCTGGAAATACAATAATTCGACCTGGGATAGGGTTTACGAGGCTGATGAGGCAGACAGCGGATTTCGCAAGATGGTGGAATACAACGGCAAACTCTATGCCGGGACTTTAAACAGTACCGAAGGTGCCAGTCTTGTCTGTTTCACCCCCAACGATACTCAGTGTCCGGTTAATGGTAACAGTGCCCCTGAATGGTCTGAAGTCTCATGCGATATGACGAAAAATGCCAACAATATCTCCATCAGGACGATGCTGGTACATAACGAGGAACTCTACGTCGGCACGGAAAATAATAAAACAGGGGGAGAGCTGTGGAAGTATAACGGCACCACGTGGACCCAGATACAAACCTTCAAAGATGACGCTTCTGTGGCTGAACTGGCTGTTTATGATAATAAAATGTATGTGGGAACCTGGAACTTCACTGACAAATTCGGACTTTACGAGAGCAGTAACTGTAATACATTTACCGATGTCACCCCGAAATTCGACGGCTCTGATGAACTCAGCAACCTGGGCGTCATGCAACTCAAAGTATTCAAGGATAAACTCTTCCTCGGAACAGTAAATTATGAAAATGGGTTCACCCTGTTGTCCTATGAGAAACCCAATGATCAAAATCCCGAAGGCAAATGGAATGTTATCACCACAGACGGGCTTGGGGATCCGAGCAATGCCTATTCATGGTCCATGCAGGAATGGAACGGCAAGTTATATCTGGGGACGTTCAACGACGGGCTCTACAGCGGAATCTATGACCCCCTGCCCATACCGTTGGACGGCAGGGCACAGCTCTGGTGTTCTGAAAATGGGGAGAACTGGTCGCAGGTTATGGGTGACGGATTCGGGTCTGCCTTTAACTACGGCATCAGAACAATGACGGTGACCCATGATGGCCGGCTTGTTATGGGGACTGCATCCAACATGATGATTCCCGATCCATTGGTCCTGGATTCCTTTCTTACAGGCATTCTCGGCAACATCGCCGGAGTGGATATTTCAGCTCTGAGAGCCCATCTGGCGAGCATATCCAACAGCAACTGGATCGGCGCAGAGATCTGGGCAACTGAGAATGGTCAGCAGGCTCCGGTGCCTGAACCCGCAACCATCCTTCTCCTTGGCATTGGTCTGGCTGGTCTGGCAAAATTCAGAACCAGAGGTAACAAAGGATAACGACCTCGATTGAGAGAAATACCCGGACAGGGCCATTTCTACAGGCCCTGTCCATATTCTTT
>CAYRCP010000144.1:0-5329 GCA_964422755.1 uncultured Bacteriovoracaceae bacterium
CAGACGACATTCTCGATGCAACGAGACAGGCTGGCTATGAACTCATAAAAACGCTCAGGGTCTCTCCCGGGACCATGGAGCGTATCACGCAGGACATTGCACCAGACAGCAATGCCTTTTTGAAGACCGTGGGCAACAGCATGTGGAAAACGTGCATCGACGAGGGGGTTACCCCCAAGGAGTTCGCAGACAGGGGCATGATACCCCGGCCGGATTCCATCGAGAGTTTCATGGCGATCATGAGTCTGGCGTTCAATCCCGAGGCGGCGCGCGGTATGAGTGCCGTGATCCAGTATGACTTTTCCGGTGAGATCGAGGGTTCATGTCATTTCACCATCACCGACGGCAGGATCTCCTCTCATGACGGTGCTGCCGGCAGAGCGGATATCACCATCAGCACGCCGTTTGCCGCGTGGATGGATATCCTGACAAAGAAGGCGGATGGCAGGCAGATGTTCATGGAACAGCAGTATTCAATCCAGGGCGATCCGGATCTTCTCATGCGCATGAATGAACTGTTCGGCGGGCAGGGCGATTAAAAGAGTGAGGTAAGGTGTGGAGTTTTACAGGAGGTCTATGCTAGGTATATGCTAGAGATGTGAGAGTAAGGAGGTCTTCGATGTATCGCTTGGTTTTCCTCATACCTGTCCTCATGCTCCTGCCCTGTGCAGGCTCTGCTCAGGACAGACTCATTATCGAACCTGCAAAAAAGGACATTGTCCTGAAAGGATATACCAGGAGCATCAAAGATGCCACGCTCTCATGTGAGGTCTCCGGCAGAATCCTCGATATCCACTATGAGGTGGGAGATACGATCGTTGACAAACCGTTTATCGAGATCGATTCCACCTTCATCGATTTTCAGATAGCAGGTCTCAAGCAGTCCCTGAATAAACTGAAGATATCCTCGCAGCAATCCCTCTCGCGGCTCGCTTACCTGGAGAAAGAATTTGGCAGGATCGAGGTGCTGTTCAGCAACGAGAGCATTTCTGAGCAGAAAAGGGACATGGGGGCAGAGGAACTGACCCAGGCCCGGCTTGCTCATGATGCGATTGAACAGGAATACGCCGTGTTGGCAATCAGCCTGAAGGAGCTTCAGGAAAAAAAGAAAAGACATACGATCTTTGCCCCGAAAGGCTGGATGGTTGTGGCGAAGATGGCCGAGAAGGGAGAGGTGATCGGCCCGATGACACCGCTTGCCAGGGTGGCGGACTACCGGGACATGGTTGTGCCGCTCTTTGTATCCGGTGAGGAATTCATCGCAATCAGTGCCCTGGGGTCGGGATTCGATGCACTCCTTGAAAATGAGCAGGTCAGGGCTCGTCTGAACTGGGTGAATCCCGAATTTGACGAGATGACGCGCAAGCTCGGCATTGAAGTGCTCATTGAGGGGTACCCGGGAGACCACAGGGGAGGGCTGCATTTTTCTCTTCCCCTGCTGCTGAAAGCTCAGGGGCTGGCGGTTCCCAAAAAAGCCGTGATCAAACAGTATGAGAATCCGAGAATAGTCCTGAAAAATTCAGGTGAAGTCATCAACATTATTATTGTCGGAGAAACAAAGGATCATTTTGTGATTGCAGATGATGACCGCCTCGAGGTCGGTGCTGAACTGGAACCCGGTAATGATTGGAAGACGAAAGAATAGTTTCATGAACGAATTGATACGTAAAGAGGAATGACCGGTGAAATCAGTTGTCCGATTCAGCCTGAAACAGACTGTTTTTCTCAATGTGGTTTTCGTCATCCTGGTGATTGCCGGGGCCTTCTCCATCCTTACCATCCCGGTGGAAAACATGCCCACGGTGGATATCGGCAGGGTGTTCATCTATACGCCATACTTCGGGGCCTCTGCCGAAGATGTGGAGCAACTCGTAACCATCAAGATCGAAGATGCCCTTGACGGCCTGGAAGATGTGGAGTTCATCCAGGCCAGATCGTTTCGGAACTTTTCTTCGGTATCTGTCAAATTCATCGATGATGTCGATTATAAGGACCGCTACGATGAACTGCGTTTCAGGACACTGAATATCAAGGATGAACTCCCTGAAGGGGTGGACGAGCCCTCGTTCTTCTATATTGACACCCACATGTGGCTGCCGGTAATCATCACGAATATCTCGGGAGAAATCCCTCAGCAGAGCCTGAAGCTGTATGCACAGGAGCTCAAATCACAGCTGCTGGGTATACCGAATGTGCGAAACGTGGAGCTTGTCGGCGAATACGACCGGGAATTTCACGTCAGTGTAGACCCGGCAAAACTCAGGATGTACGGGATAACGTTCAACCAGGTGGCATCGGCCATTGAATCCGCAAACGTAAAGATCCCCACCGGGCGCTATAAAAAGGACGCCACGGAATTCATGCTCGATGCCGGCAGAAGACTCTCCTCCCAGCAGGAGGTGCTGGATATCATTGTCCGCAGGGATGGAGACGGCAATTTTATCCGTGTCAGTGACCTGGTGACCAATGCCCGGATGAGCTTTCGCGATCCCGGCACGATCCCCTCGGTGAACGGTAATAACACCCTTCGTCTTCGGGTGATCAAGGCGGAAAAGGGTGATTCCATCAACATCTCCCAAGAGGTGAAAAGGATTGCCCGTGAATTTGGGGAGACACACGCAGCAGGGGGCATACAGATCGTTTTCACCAACGATTCCACCTTTGAGATCAATGATTCCATCAACACCCTGGGCGGCAACCTGATGCTCGGTATGGTCCTTGTGGTGATTATTCTCTGGGTATCGCTGGGGTTCCGCAACGCCATGATCACCGCCATCGGAATACCCTTTTCCTTTCTGTGTACGATTGTCATCATGTACATCAGCAATGTATCGCTCAATACCATCAGCCTGGCCGCATTTGTCCTGGTCACCGGCATTATGGTTGATGACGCAGTCATTATCGTTGAGAACATTTTTCGCCATGTCCAGATGGGCAAACCCAAGAAAGAGGCAATCATCGACGGCACATCCGAGGTGATGCTCCCGGTCATCAGTGCCGCGCTCACCACGGCCCTGGCTTTTCTTCCAATGCTCATCATGACCGGCAGTACCGGCGACTTTTTTGCGATAATGCCCAAGACCATCACCTTTGCACTGGCTGCATCCCTTATCGAGGCGCTGATTATCGTACCGCTGCATTTTCACGACTGGGGTCCTGCGCCAGTGGTCATTGTCGGCTCAGCCCGGGAAGACCCCCACCTTCACTTGCGTTCAGGCATGTTTTCCCCCTTGTGGAAGATTTATGTTGCACTGGTAGAGAAACTGCTCAACCACAAGGTCAAAACACTCGCATTTGTGTTCGCGTTGTTTATTGTATCTGTCTCCATACTTGTTCTCTCTGTGAGCGGTGCCCTGCCGCTGATCAAGGTCAAATTCTTTCCCGGGAATTATTTCCGGTATCATGTCACTGCCGCCATGCCGGTGGGTACTGCTATTGAACAGACAGACCTTCTGATACGGGACCTGTCACGTTTCATCATCTCCCTGGGCCCCGGGCAGGCCGATTCCGCATCAGGTAACGCCGGGTTCTACGAGGACAAGGAATACAACCGTTTTTCCGGGGGGAATTACGGGGAGATCGTGGTAACCCTGCCGGAGGGGAAAAACAGGGAGTTTCCGGACAATCCGGACAACGATCCGATGATTCACCTCGATCACATAAAAAATGCCATCAAGGAGTATGTGGAAGCGTCATACCCTGCTGAGAAAAGGCCCTTTGTCACGGTATTCGAGGAAAGCGACGGCCCGCCTGCGGGCAAGCCCGTCAATATCAGGGTGAGCTCTCTTACGATCGAGGATTCTCTGAAAGCCACACAGAAGGTACGTGCCTTCATGAAAGACCATCCTGAACTCAAAGATCTGACAGATCTGGAAGATGACAGGCCTTACCTGCACAAAACCGTCAGGTTCATGCCGAGACAGGAGAAGATATTCGAGTATGGCCTCAATCAGGCACAGGTAACTTCTCTGGTGGCCGGCGCCTTGAACGGGTACAATGCAGGGAATTTCAGGGCTGTTGACGAAGAAGTGGATCTCATAGTCCGCCTTGCCAGGAAGGACGATGCGATCAATCAGCAAGGCAGAGGGCTCTCCTCCCCATTGGATATCCTCGATGTCCCGGTAATCGAACACAGCGCCTCACCGATACTGCTCAGGGATCTGGTTGAAGCCTCCTATGTGTCGGAGCCCAACAAGCGGGCTCGATACCAGGGAAGACCTACCATCACCATAACCTCGGACATCTCCGGCGGGTCAAAACTTTCCCCTGCACGGGTTCAATACCTGGTGAATGATTTCATGAAGAAATCCGGTGATCAGCTTGCAAACAGCTCGCTTTCTTATGGTGGAGAGTTTGAGACAACCAGAAAGTCGTACCGCTCACTGACGTTTGCGTTCCTCATTGCCATCCTGCTCATTTATATGGTGCTTTCATCGCAGTTTAACGACTATGTACAGCCCGTTATGATCCTGACGGCTGTTCCCTTCGCCTTTATCGGTGTCGTCCTGGGCCTGCTCATTACGAGAACCACGTTTACCATCGGCAGTTTCATGGCGGCAGTGGGTCTGGCTGGCGTGGCGGTGAACAACTCCCTCCTCCTTATCGACTTCATGAATGTGCGGCGCAGGGCCGGGAGTGTTCTCCGGGAAGCGATTATCGGGGCATGCGCGGCCAGAATGCGGCCGGTACTCATCACTACGGTCACAACAGTGCTGGGGCTTTTGCCCATGGCCATCGGTATTCCCCACAAGTCGCTGTCATGGTCACCCCTGGCAATGGCATTTGTCTCGGGAATCTTCAGCTCGACGATCCTGACACTGCTCGTTATCCCCATCGAGTACGAACTGGTGGGAAAACTCGAAGAGCGCTTCTCCCGGAAAGACAAACAGGAATAACATGAATTCGTCTCAGGAGAGGACGATGGCGGGTGAAAAATGCTGCTTGCCGGTAAAGCTCCCTGCGGATTGTATCGGCCCGGCCCTCTGTGCCAATGAAAAAGAGACACTTTCCTTCTGTTTCAGTGCGATTTCGGGTCTCCCGGGAATCTCGATGGTGATGATGCGGATGCCCGATTTGGTTTTGACGGAGTCATAGGCCTGGATGCCTGTTGTCCGGTTTTCGCGGATGATTTTCGCCAGTCTTCCGGGAAAGTCCCGGCCTACGTTCACAAAGCAGGTGATCTCCCTGCCGTCTGAGCTTATCTGATGCAGATATTCGTGGTTGGCATCGAGCAGCTGGCTGATGATCATGATATGGTTGGCAATATCTTTTGACGTGGTACTGAAAAAGTACCGGGAGGTCAGGAAGTCTTCGGCGAAATGGGCATCGA
>CAYRCP010000145.1:0-5321 GCA_964422755.1 uncultured Bacteriovoracaceae bacterium
TTCTTCGGCGGACTCACCAGTGCTTCCCCGTCGAGCACGATCTCACCTTCCTGGTTGCTGCACGTAGTCTTCAAGACCACCCGGTTTTTCTCCGTGTCGATCTTTGAAACCTCCACCCGTGCGGTGATAGTGTCGCCGATATATACCGGGGCGCGGAAATTCAGCTCCTGCTTCATGTAGATCGTTCCCGGCCCGGGCAGCTTCATCCCGATTGCCGCAGAGATAAATCCTGCCTGGAGGACCCCGTGTGCAATCCTGGTTTTGAAAAAGGTGTTTTTTGCATACTCCTCGTTGATGTGTGCCGGGTTGAGGTCGCCGGTTATCCCGGCAAAGAGGCAGATATCCGCCTCTGTTATGGTTTTTGCGAATTCGGCAAAGTCTCCTGATGCAAGTTCGTCAATCGTCTTTCCAAGCATTGTTCCTCCTCTAAAACCATGATCTGTGACTCCAGATATCCTCTTTCAGGTCCTTCATGTCTTCTTCGAGCATGAAATACATGGATGCATTCCGGATGGCAAGCCCTCCCTGATGGGCGATGGCAGAGGCAAGCATGATCTCGTCTTCGGTAAAATCTCTCGGGATACCGCTGTAGAGCCGTAACACCCCTATCACGTCTTCTTTTGCCTTGATGGGCACGCACAGGATCGAGATGATCCCCTCGTGCCTTTTTTCATCCTTATACTGCACACCCTTGTCGCCGGCTGCGTCCTTTACCACGATCGGCTTGCCATTGAGGGCTTCGGCAATACTTTTTTCTGCAGAGATGGGTCCCTTGCTCAGATACTTTTCGCTCAGGCCGTAACTGGCCACCAGCTGAAGGATCTTTTTCTCTTTGTCCAGCAGACGAACTGACACTGCCTTGACACCGAATGCATGTGCAACATCCTCTGAGAGAATATGCATGATTTTCTTCACGTCAAAGCTGGAGTTCATACTCACGGAAAGGTCATGAAAGAGTTTCGTGTTTTTTCTGATCTGCTCCACCAGCCGGGCATGTTCGATAGCCATGCCTCCCTGTTCTGCCAGGGCAGTGAGGAATTCGATCTCGTCATGGGAAAAGATCCTTTGCTCAGCTGTGTAGAGACCGAGAACACCGACGACCCGGTTTTGAGCCATGACAGGGACCACAAGGATAGACGCAATCCCCTCGGCCTTTTTTATTTCATGATTCTGAATCCGCGGGTCTTTGGTTGCATCATGAATGGCAATAAAACCCTTTTTTAAGATTTCATCTGCGGCCCTTTTTGCCTCTTTTGGTTCTGCATGAAGATAGTCCGTGGATAATCCTTTTTGTGCAGCCTGAACGAGCACAGGGCTTTTTTTGTCCTCATCTTCGAGAAAAAGGCATGCCGCCTTTCCTTCCATAGTGTCAATCGCGCTTTGTACAATCAGATCGAGCAATTCATCTTTTTTTAAGGTCGTGCCGAAGGCCCTGCTCACCTTGCAGATCGTAGTAAAATAGTCTTTTTCCTTAGCCATGGCTTATCTCCTTAGCTCCTGCGTGTTTTTTTGTTCGCCGGGAAGAGAGAACGGGTTTATTGCGAATATTTTTCTTTGGTGGAGTTTTTTTCATGACAGACGGCTGGTTGTCCCGTTGTCTGAGCCAGCCCAGAATCTTGGGGGTAAATTCCTTCTGGGTTTTTGAGCTGACATAGATCCCGATATGACCGGTATCGAGACAAACATCCTCGGTATCCGTGCTGCCGACCCGGCTTGTGAGCTTGTCTGCTGCCCCCGGTGGTACAAGGTGATCGTACTTCCCGTAGATGTTGAGCACCGGCATGGTGATGTTCTTGAGGTTCACCCTGCTTCCGCCGACCTTCATTTTGTTCTGAATAAGGAGATTTTTCTGATACCCGTCTTTCACAAATTGTTTGAATGTTTCTCCCGGGACATCGGGGCTGTCGAATATCCACTTTTCCATCCGGATAAAATTTTCCACAAAGTTTTTGTTGTCGACATGTTCAAAAAAACCCACGTATTTATCGATCATAAGCCGTGCCGGATTCAGGAGCAGAAAGCCGAAATTCATCAAATCCCCGGGCATGTTCCCAAAGGTGTCCATCATCTTGTCTGCATTCACTTCTTTCATCCAGAGATGGAGAAGACCCTGGTCGGTATCGAAGTTTGTGGGGCACACGGTGGTGATCAGATTTTTCACCTTTTTTTGATGCAGTGCGGAATAGATTACGCAGAACGTCCCGCCCATGCAGATCCCCATGAGATTCAGCTGAGGGATATGTTCCCTCTCCAGGATATAATCGACGATAGTGTCCATATAGCCGTTTACATGGTCGTCGATCGTGAGGAACTTGTCCTTGATTGTGGGATATCCCCAGTCGATCATATAGAGATCGATGCCGCCATCAATGAAGTTTTTTACCACGCTTCTCTCGGGCTGGAGGTCGAGCATGGTTTCTCTGTTGATGAGGGCATATACGACCAGAAGAGGGGTCTTGATCTGTCCGTCTTCTTTTGTGGAGACTGCATAATGCTTCAGTTTCACTCTGTCTTCCTGGTACACGACTTCGTAGGGGGTTGAGGCAATCTGGGTTTCGAGTGTTCCCAGAAGGATGTCCGATGCCTTCTGTGCGCGGTCCTGTGCCTCCTCCGCCTCCTGAGCCAGGTGTTTCATGAGTATATCTATGGGGATTTTTGGCTTTTCCATTGCTCTCCTCCAAAAGGTTCAAGGCATCATTGGTTTTTCCTCGATTTTTCCAGTTTTTTAACTTTCTTTTTCAAGAGGTATAATTCTTCATACAGGGCATCCATGTCTTTGTTGGTGGGAATAGGGAGCGATTGTAGAGCATCTTGCATGATCTGGTTTCTGCCCGAGATGAATTCACCCATTGCACCCAGGGTAGCAGCAAGTTTTCCGGTGTATTCAGGCGACTTGAAAAGGGTCATGAAGTGTCCCTCGAGGATTTTTATCCACAATCGATACAGTTCCTGGGGGTCTTCTGGCAGCGTCCCCTTGTTGGTGAGTTCCTCGATCTTTTCCTGCAGCACCTTGAAACTTTTCTCAAACGGGAGGGCCAGGAGCTGCATGAAATCAATCAGCGAAGTGTTGAAAAGATTGAATTTGTCGAGTGTTTGGTTCATCCGTTCCTGATAAACCCGCGAAAGACCCAAGGAGGGGATATTGAAATACCGCTGAAACTCCTTTTGATAAATATCTGACCAGATCTTCACCGTGTCATGGTCGATGTTGTCGAAGGAGTAGGGCTCGGTGTTTTGACCGATCGTTGACATTTTCTCCATGAATTGGCTCTGTATCTGGAGATATCCCCGCAGCCCTGATTGTATGACGTGAGACACGGCGTCGGGAAAAATAGCGGTACTCCGGTAGAGTGCCTCCATGGCAGAAGGCTCGCTCATGGCAGAGGAGATGGTCCCCCAAGTCTTTATGATCGAGGTCAAAGCCTCGGCCGTCACCCGCTCATTCCCCTTTTGACCGGCATTGTTCAAGGGTGATGAACCAGCTGATTTTTTTGCGGTTCCAGAAAAGAAGCGGTTCGAGGTCTTCAGCCATTCCATCAGGAATGCCTGTGGGGCGGAAGCAGTGCTTTGTGTCTCGTCCATGATTAACCTCGTTCATAACCAAAGATGAAAAAAACAAAGCTTCGAGCAGTTCATTCATTATAAAAAAACAACTAACTATGCAGGTGGACAGGCTAAAGGCTTATAGGAAAAAGATTCATACCACTAAATAATAGCCCAACTATCAGGGGATACTGTTCCCAAATACGGCCCTTGCCGTTGGCGGAGAATCAATCAGCATCCTTTCAGTCTACAGCCTTCAGGCTAATAACCTGAAGAGTTACAAAAAGAACAACTATCTATATATCTAAGGTAATGCTATGGATTGCGTTGTCAATCAGGCTTCGTTTGCAACTTTCCGCTTCGCATTCAGCTTCCCGCTTCACTTGAGTTTCGCCCGAAGGGTGAGTTGGATGGATGTCGCGAATCACGAGTTGCCCGACACGCCCGTTATCGCGTAAAACCCTGCAGGACCCAAGGCAGCAACCGGCAAGATCTTTCCGGTTAACTCCATGATCCATAACGTTAATCCAATACAAGGAGCAGGGGGATAGATGCTCGGTCATATCGTTGCCGATCCTGGAAAAAGATATAAATCAGGCAATGTGTTCATTCTTTTCGAAGAATATGTCTAAATGAACCTTGACAAAGAAAAGGTTGTTATTTATATGTTACCACTAGTTTTTGGCTGCGGGAATAACTCAGTGGTAGAGTGTAACCTTGCCAAGGTTAAAGTCGCGGGTTCGAATCCCGTTTCCCGCTCCATCTTCTTTCTTTCCCACTCAAACCATTCCGCAAAATAAGATGAAGCAGGTATGGTGTGTGCTTTGGCTCATGCCATCGGGCACACGAAACAAGTCGAGGAGAGGTTAATTCCGCTTTAGCTCCATTCCTGAGAGTGTAATCCTGGATAAAATAGAAGAAGAATCAAGCAGGTTTTTTATTCTTCTGAGAGCTGAATTCTTGATTGCGCCCCGCAGCTCGTTGCGGGAACAGGTCCAAGGCTTGTCATTGGGTTTCTTTCATGGAAAAGACTGGTTTCCCGCCTCCGCGGGCAAGGCCTGAAAAAAGGTACAGGACATGAGACTGTTACCCATGTCCTGTACCGTTCACAACTTAAATTCGGGCTTCTTAATTTTTTCCCAGCGACTAACGCCCAGAGCCTAGTGCCTTCTTTTTTACGGATAGGCCCTATAGATCATCCTCGGGAAGGGGATTGTCTCGCGTACGTGTTTCAGCCCGCATATCCATGAGAGGGTTCGCTCAATGCCGAGCCCGAATCCCGAGTGAGGTACGCTGCCGTATTTTCTCAGGTCAAGGTACCACTGGTAGCGTTCAGGCTCCAGATCATTGTCTTTAATGGCTTTCAGCAGCACGTCATAGTCCTCTTCACGCTGAGAACCGCCGATAATCTCTCCATACCCCTCAGGGGCCAGAAGATCAGCGCAGCAGACGTATTCGGGTTTTTCCGGGTGCTGTTTCATGTAGAAGGCCTTGGTCTGTTTCGGATAGTACTCGATAAAGACCGGTTTATCAAACATCTGGGTGATCACGGTTTCGTCGTCGGCACCGAGATCGGCACCCCACTGGATATCGGAGCCTTTTGTGCGCAACATCTCGAGGGCCTCGTCGTAGCTTATCCGGTGAAACGGCGGAACCACCTTTTTCAAGGGTTCGATGTCCCTTTCCAGGAATTTCAGTTCCTGTTCCTTTTCCGCCAGGGTATTCTGCACGATATAGGAGACGAAATCCTCCTGGAGATCAAGGTTCATTTTGTGGTC
>CAYRCP010000146.1:0-5318 GCA_964422755.1 uncultured Bacteriovoracaceae bacterium
TTTCACCCGTGACCGATATGGTGTTCGAGAAGGAGGAGAGCTCACCGATCAGGGATCGCAAGTGACCGTATACCATCCAGGGATGAACCGATTTTTCATCGGTCAGATGAAAGAGCCCGGGGATATAGCGATTGAGCGTTCTCTGGGCGAGCAGATATACCATGTCACGCGCCCCGAATTCGGCGCTGTGAATGCCCCGTCCGCGTTTATATTCCTCAAGCTGATGCCCGCGGGCCGAGATCTGGTCCCTGATTTCTCTGATAATCTTGCTGAGCAGGTCAGATGCGGAGATGGTAAGGCACGGCGGGATGAAGGTCCTGGAAAGGACAACGTCGCTGCCGCTTCTTTCCAATTGAGCGAGAGGAATGATTTCATAGTCGCCGAAACGGTCCTGTTCGGTTTCCCAGAATATCTTCAGAACATGGGTCAGCTTCTTGAGCTGTGCGGATGGCCCGTCCTGGTACAGATCTCTCACCTCTTCAGGATCTGGCGGCGCAATGAACCTGGTCGTCACCTCAGAGAGGTTTTTCTGTGCGGTAAGGGCGGTGACATTTTCACCGTGATTCGTCCATTTTTTCAAGCCGAGATATATGGTGAAGGGTTTACCGCCTTCCACCCACTCATCTTCAAAATACCGCGGCTCTACCACAGCATTTTCAGGCAGAACCACATAGGTTGTATCAGGGAATATGAATTCTCCGGCCAGGAGTTGAAAGCTCTTTGTGTCTAAAGCGGTACTTTGGATCTCCATATTGGCAACTCCCCACATATGGGGGGTCTGATAGCGGTACAGAGGGGTGAGGAGAGATTGATAATAGCGGTCTGAAAGTTGAAAATGCTGCGGCTGGAGAAAGAGCCCCTGGTGCCATAAGAGTTGTCGTTCCATAAAACTATTCTCCCTTGGGTGTCAAAATCTGTTTTGGTCCCAGCACAAGGTTGATATCCATTTTCTTGGGAACGGATTTTCTGTGGAGGCCTGTTTTCTTTGTCGGGATCTTGTAGAAACGCACGACCATGTTTTTTTGGGTGGTGTAATAACCGGCTACAACGGCGATATACTTTGCCCCTTCCGCCCGGTCCAGCGTCACTTTCAGCGCCTGATCCGGATGGACGATCAGCCTCTTGGTAACCGCCACACTGGCATCATAAATGCTGCAATCAAAGAGTTGGTATATGCCGTCAGGATCGTCTGAAAGTTGATGGAAGGTGTTGGGGTCTTTCAACTGGTACACGCACACCGACAGGGTGTGTGATGTGCCGTCTCTGAAATTTAATTTTTTGTCAGCATTGAGATGGAGCGTTATGGCGTCTTGTTCATACTCCCATCTTGGTGGTGTGCGCGAGGCACAGGAGCAGAGAAGGGGAAGGATAAAAGCAAGCAGCATTATGCCGAGTAGAGACCTTTTTACCATGATGACACCTCCTTGGTAACTGTTTGTGTCGCCCATGATTTTGGGCAACACGCACGGTGCAGCGTTTCTCTGAAACTGCCCGGCATATAGTAACGACCGGGGCGGGACACTAACTCACGAATAATTTCTGACAATTTTTCTCAAACTCCCGCAGGAAATCATCCATAAATCGTCCCGATTCATACCACTGACGGAACTGATGAAACGTTTGTTCGTACAGATCAAAGGATTCCGCTTTTTTCAGGGGGCCGAACTTCAACGAGCCGGTTGTTTTTGACGATATGTTCTCAGGGTCAAGCTCGGCGAGAATTTTGTCTAATGAGGAGGATGCGGCTATTTTAAAGGCCTGTTGTGTGATGAGAAAGGCCTTCTTGATCTGTCCGAGGTGCTCCTCCAGCGGTTGAGCCGGGTTTTGTCCCTCCAGATTGTCTCCAATGACCTGCCGAATGGTCTCATCCCCTGCCGGGCCTGTTGCAAATGTCGTGTTGATAACCCCGATGAGCTGGTTGACGATATCGAAGATGGTGTTCATTGATAGTGCCAGACGCTCGAGGATCTCAGGGGAAGAGAGATCTTCCGTGCCTGGGGTTTTGCCCAGGACAAGCTTTACCACGCGCTCGATGACTTGTTTTTCGAAAGGTGCGTTTCCAGGTTTCGGAAGGAATCTGCCGCCGAGCTCCTTGAGGGTCGATATCCGCTGCTGAAGGGTCAGTTCCTGCAGTTGAGTATCCAGATAGTCTTCAATAAGGCGGGAAGCATCCTGCGGTGAGGATGCATAGAGCGTTGATATATTCTCGATCAGCTGGTCGATGGACGTCAAAGCCTATCCTTTGTCCGGCTTGAGGATTATCGTTTCAGCCAGGAAGTCGTCTTCATCGGCACTATCTCTCTTCTCACCACGATCCGATATGTCTTTTACCTCTTGATCAGGGGTCATGATAACGGTCTCGTCGCCGGCATCGCTACGGAGAATGATCGTCTCGGCAAGGTCGACATCCCTGTGCCCCTCCTGATCGGGAGGGGAAAGTGTCTGGGCGGATTCGCCTCCTGGCAGATCGTTGCCTCCCGCTCCTGTATGAACGGGGTTGCTCCCGGAACCGGGATTAAGAATAATTGTTTCATCCAGATCTTCTTCAAGAACGCCCGGAGGCTCCTGTGCGCCTGTATCTACCGGTTGTTGAGCGTCGCATATGCCGGGGATATTCTGATCCGGTCTCATCATGATTGTCTCGGGGATTACGTCATCGATGGTGCTCGGGGGGTGGGCAGGTATGTCTTCGCTGGAGAGGATAACGGTCTCCAGCACATCTTCTTCATCATTGACGGGCAGGTGGGGGGGCTTATCAGGAGATTGCCTGTCTGCCGGCAGGATAACGGTCTTTTCCAGTTCACCCTCGAGGGCCTGTTCTGGTCGGGTATTCTCTGGCGCGTCCCCTGTCAGTACAATTGTTTCATCAAATTCTTCCTCCGGGGTTTCCGTCTGGGCAGACCATTTCGAGAGAATCTTCAGGAGGATCTCGTGAATTGCGTCATCGGCTCGCGTGTCCGGTTTTTCGGCAGCAAGGACAGGCCCTGGCTGGAACAGGGGGTTACGGATCTCTTCCCGGAGTTTTTCGTAAGCCTTCCAGAAATCGTCCTCGGATAATCGGGACTCACCTGAAGCAGCGCTCTTGAGTAAAGCCCATCCCAATCCCAGGGCGTCATTCCACAGGCCGGACCATTGTTGCGGCACGGGGTTTTCCTGAGGGTTCCAGAAGATGTTCTCCGGGCTGAACAGGTGAGGATGCTCATCCATCACTGCGGTCTCGGCAAAGGTTGCGGTGAGGGCATCGGTGCGCTTAAGGCCTTTTGCCAGCACGGCATTTATTTCTCCCCCGCCAAGGGTTTGATTGCCTAACAGCCCATGAAACCATAGGGTACCGAGAAAATAGTTTGCGGAAAGCGGAGGTGCACTGGGCAGATGATTGAGCGGAGCCCCGCCGATATCCATGAGGTTCACTTGAAAATTCCAGAAAAACGGCAGGAGGTTCTCCTCGTTGGTAAGGTTGATCCAGAACCTGTCGAGGCAGATATCAGGGCAGGTGTTCCGGCAGGACGTGATGCCGGAAAAAACGATACGGGCAAGTTGACCGAGGAGGGACAGTTTCAGGTATAAGATTTCGAGGAAAAACCGATCGTCCTTATCAAATAAGAACGGAGATGCTTGTGCTGCCTGCTGGGCAACTGCGTCGATATAGGGAATTCTGCCGAACTGCCCGGTTGCCTCCAGCCGGTCACGGAGTTCCTCGAAAGATGCCCCGCTAAGCACGGCAAGAAAGTCAAAGGCATTGAGGGAGGCAGACTCAAGGATGAGCAGGTGGAACGGGTAAAAGGAAAAGGGGACGATTCTTGTGAGGGCAAGATCACCCTCATCATAACACTCGCGGTGTAAGGGGCAGAAGGGGCAGGGAAACTGATCACGTGCTGCCTCATCCAGAGAGCCGAATCCCGTTATCAACTGATTAAGATCTTTTATGAATTGCGGATCGGTATTATGGGGCGCAGATGCATAGAAATCCGAACGAACGGTATTGCGCAGACACTCCGGGCAATACAGGTAGCGTCGAAGCGATTGTGAATATGCCGGAATCCCTGAGGAAATCAGGAGGTCATCATCTTTGCAGAGCACAAGGGGATTACCGCAGCGCGGGCAGGGGGGATGGAAGAAGATCTCCCTGGACTGACAGTAGAAGAGTGACTGAAATTGTTGAATGCGGCCGTCTTCACCGATCTGGTCTGCCAGCAGTATCGCGGAGCCATCCACATCGTGGTGCTCATATGCCTCCTGCCAGCATTGCTCCACCAGTTCATTGTTCATCCCATTGCTTTGGTCATTGGCCCCGGGATAGGAGTCTTTGTCGAGGAGAAGAAAAACGCGTTTTATGATACTGCCATGATCGCTTTCAATCTGGGCCTGGATGATGCGCGTAAAGGGGCCGGATTCACTGATGATCGTGAAAGGAAAACGCAGCGCTCCACCTGCGGTGGTCTGCTGGGGAATACGGGGGATATTGAGGCGGGAGATTGTTTTGCCGGGTTTGATATATGGCAGCATAGATGTCATAACCATTAGATTTTAAAAGGCAAAGAATGAGCTTTGCATAAGTACTTCCTCTGTCATTGCCGGCAGACTCGATAACGAAGCAATCTCATAGAATACTAAAGGGTTAGAGATTGTTTCGCAACGCTTGCAATGATAAGGCTCATATTTAGCAAAGATCTCAAAGAGTAGTACAAGAGAAGGTTAAATCTTTACAAAGCTCCGCCATCAGGGGTGAACTGGATGTATGAAAGATTCTTTTTTCGGTGCGAAGTGATATGCCCCTCTCGTTTAATAAAAAAAATAAAATTTCCTGATGCTTTTCTATGGTTCATATTGGAGTGTACCTGTCAAAATGTCAAGTTGATTGTGGTGTTTAGATACAAATTCGACTGGAATAATAAGACATTTCGTTACTTATCAAAAGTGCCCGGATAAAGAGAAGGTAACTATTCAGGTAGGAAGGCTAAAGACTGAAGACTGTTAGGAAAAGCGGGAATATTTCACACGTCGAAGGCATGTCTGATGCGAAGATTTGCTGTTTTTTCGATAAAGTGCGGGGGAAAAGTACTTTTCGGACTCGTTTCAGTCTTCAGCCAAACAGGCATGGCCGATTGACCACAGCGAATGATGAAAAAAAATTTCGGTTTGCTGGTGTCTATGCTCGAATGTCTTTTAGGCGCTTTGTTGTAAAATTCTAGCAAAAATGGCAAAAAAATTATTGCCATGTCCGCAACTATCTGGAGATACGGTATTCTTGCGGTATAGTAAATGGAGAAAAGAAAAACTCACGCGGAGGCGCAAAGACGCAAAGGATGAGGAAATCT
>CAYRCP010000147.1:0-5260 GCA_964422755.1 uncultured Bacteriovoracaceae bacterium
CCTGATCAGGCATATGAAAAAGGAGAGACAAAGAATACGCTCTCGCTGTTTTAAGCATTGCTCGCTATAGGCTTTGCAGACAGCAGTATGCAAAAGTATTGCTATCAAGATGGATCTCCCCGTTAACCCTTGACAGTGCCTTATTCACCGGACATAGTATGCGAAAAAGTAATTGGAGAACGCTGCCCGCATGTTTTTTAAACTCTTTCTTGCATTTACCCTGATACCGGTAGCCGAGATCTACCTGCTTATCACCGTTGGCGGGTACATCGGGGCCGTGAATACGGTTCTGCTGGTTATTCTTACCGGTTTTTCCGGGGCATACCTTGCACGCATTCAGGGTATGCAGACCATGTTCCGGGTCAGAGAAAGCCTGCAGGCAGGGATGATGCCTTCGGGAGATCTTGTAGATGCTGTGTTGATTTTCATGGCAGGGGTCGTTCTCTTAACCCCTGGTTTCATAACAGATATTGCAGGCATTCTCATCCTGTTTCCCCCGACACGATCATACCTGAAACAGCTGGCCGTGAAAAAGCTCAATGACTGGGTAAAAGATCAGCATATCGAATTCCGGCAGTATCCGTAGGGATTCAGGCTGTAGGTTGTAGGCTGCAGGCTGAAGATGCCCTGAAAGAAATGCCCTTGGGGTGCTATTAGACTGTTAGCAAAGGATAAAAAGATTAATGACAGGAGACACAACAAGGGGATTTGGCAGTCCCTAACAGCCTAACCACCTACAGTCTAATAGTCTAACCCAAGTCTGATCACCCACAGTCTGATAGCCTGACAGGCATGGACAGCTGGCCATAACGAAGGATGAAAAAGTGTCCGATGTGCGTCGGGGATCTGCAGAGATGTTTTAAGGTTTTTTATTCTGGATTCTGGATTCTATATTTTTATACATTCCGGAGAGCTATCGTCCCACATGCACCCGGCAGCTTATTCCATGCAGATCTGTTGCCAGAGCGTGTCATCCGAAGTGTTCAGGATCGAAAGAGCGCCTTCACCTGTTTTTGTATCGATCCTCACGAGAGTCCCATTTACGGTCAGTGATTGCGAGGGAAACATGACCCTCAAATGTGCGCCGGTATAATCCTGGACCTGTTGAGGTTTCATAAACTTGAATATGTTCGGAGCCACCAGGCGCATGCCGCTTACACTGATGTCTTGTGCGAATCCCCGTCCGCTGAGATGGATTCCCATCTTCAGCAGCGCGGTAATCTTCACGCTCTTTCGAGAATGTCCTCTTTTTTCCTGAATACCATTATTTTCATCCATGATCCTGCCTCGCAGCTATATCCAGCTCTATCTAATCGTTACCGTTGAAATGTATCCTTGTTGATTGCAACAAAATCTGAATATATTAAAAATATAGTGTAAATAAATAAATATGTCAAGCACTTAACCGGCATGAGCGTGGCTTTTCTTTTGCCTGCAAAGGACCGGTGCTGCTGCATGTTCATTTGCAAAGGACAGGCACGAATCCCGAACAAGCGAGGGGATTTTTGAGAAAAGGTTTTTTCAAGATATTGCTTCAGCTTGTCGAAGAGAGTATTCAAATGTCAGATAAAAACAGAAGAAAACATATACGAGTTGATGTCAATCTGGGCGCAAAGATCAAGATCAATCTTTTCAGTACCGATTCCTCCAAGGTAATGCGAAATATCCAGGAAATTGTTGGTATTGTAGACACCAAAGACATCAGTATCGGCGGGTTGAATATAAACATCGTAGGTTCTCCTATGGATGCCAGCAAGAGCTTCACTCCTGCGACTGCTGACCGGCTTGTAGGAAGACCCATTGAGGTTAACTTTTATAATTACGATCTGAACATCTGGGGCGAGGTTGTCAGAATCGACCCTAAAATCATGCAGATTGCCGTCATTATCTCCAAGGTTTCCGATGTTCCCCTGTGGAAGCAAATATGCGAGGACAGCGATGACGGTATCAGCATCTTTCCCGAAGAGTGGAGAAAGAAGGGTCGGAAGAAGCCCTAGCACACAATTCATCACGTTCGTTTTTTTTCATGCCGTCATGTCAGAGTAGTTGTTTTGTGAGAGATTACCCGTTGATCACTCTTAGAGTTTAATCCCCCGCAGCTTGACAAGGATCCCGATTCTTTTACCACCCGCTTATCGGCTCTTGCAGACAAGATGTTTTTGGAATACACAATTGATGTGACACGTTAATTATGTAAATAAAAACCATGCTGGAAGTGTTGATTTCAGTGAAAGCAGTGTGGGATAGTAACCGTGGAGGCAAAAGATGGATAAAAAAGCAACCGACGAAGAAAACAGCGGTATCTCTGCTGTGGATAATGTTGAGGCGGAGAGTTGGGAAGGCCCTGTGCTGTTCTACAATGAGCGCGTTATCGAGCATTTTACCAATCCGTGCAATGTCGGAGAAATGTCACCCAAGGAAGCCGACGGCTTTGCCCTTGTTGGCGACCCGACATGCGGCGATCAGATGAAGCTGTGGATAAAGGTGGAAGCAGACGCCATTGTAGACATCAAGTTCAAATCATTCGGATGTCCCGGGGCGATTGCCACAAGCAGCATGGCAACGAGGCTCGCTCTGGGCAAAACATTGGTGGAGGCAGCCGAACTGAGCGATGATGATGTCATCCGTGAACTGGGAGGAATTCCTGAAGAAAAAAAACATTGCTCGCTTCTGGGCATTACCGCACTTCACAATGCTATCAATGATTACCAGTTGAGAAAGATGATGGAAGCAGAGGATGACGATGATCTATATTGATCATAATGCAACCACACCGGTTTCATCCGAGGTCCTCGAGGCAATGATGCCGTATTTCCAGCAGAGCTTCGGGAATGCGTCGAGCTATTATCAACCGGGACGAACGGCCCGCTCCGGGCTGGAAAAGGCACGGAGATTGATTGCAGCGAGTATCGGCGCATTACCTGAAGAGATTGTATTTACCGGCTCGGGTACAGAGTCGGACAATCTGGCCTTAAGGGGTGTCTGCCGGGCATTTTTTGGGAAGGCCTTTCATGTCATCACTTCACAGATCGAGCATCATGCAGTATTGAAGACCTGCGAAGATCTGCAAGGGCAGGGTGGGCGTATCACACGAATCCCGGTGGATAAAAACGGCCGCATCGACCCTGAAGATGTGGCGCGAAACATTGCCCCCGACACAGCTGTTATCA
The DNA here is from genome assembly GCA_964422755.1 of uncultured Bacteriovoracaceae bacterium. Taxonomy (GTDB): domain Bacteria; phylum Desulfobacterota; class Desulfomonilia; order UBA1062; family UBA1062; genus DSAD01. Next base: position 3,171 of record CAYRCP010000147.1, read on the forward strand.
GTATCATGTGCGCAAACAATGAGACAGGAGTGATCCAGCCCATAAAAGCTGTCAGTGAGATTGCCCGGCAAAAAGGCATCATATTTCATACGGATGCGGTCCAGGCATTCGGCAAAATGCCTATACAGGTCGATGACCTGGGCGTCGATCTGATGACCATGTCTGCGCATAAGATATACGGGCCCAAAGGTGTAGGTGCGTTGTATATCAGAAAAGACACGAATATCGCCCCGATGGTCACCGGCGGAAGCCAGGAACGCGCACTGCGGGCAGGTACCGAAAATATACCGGCAATAGCAGGGTTTGCAAAAGCAGCTGAAATGGCGACCGCCTCCCTTGAAGAAGTCGGGAGTCGTATCGGTTCGCTGAGAGACAATCTCGAGAATCAGATCATTCAACAAATCGATAATGCTGTGATAAACGGGCATGGTGTTCCCCGCATCGCCAATACGTCCAGTGTGAGCTTTGCATCCATAGACGGAGAATCGATTCTGCTTCACCTCGATTTGCGGGGGATTTGTGCATCAACCGGCTCTGCTTGTGCCACGGGTTCGACCGAGCCGTCTCATGTCCTGAGTGCCATGGGATTAAGCCCTGTAGAGTCACAGGGAACGATACGGTTTTCCCTGGGGAAAGATAACACACCCGAAGATATAGATCGTATCGCAGTGGTCATGCGGGAGATCGTATCCCAGCTCCGGCGCATATCGAGTATCTAGCGCCTGTTCAGCTATCGAAGATGGGCAGGATGAGCTGCCTGTCTTCCTTGATCCGGATCTGCCTCTCCTCAAAGTTGGACAGCGTAATGCCCAGAAGCCTGACTCTGGTTTTTCCTGCATCGGTGTCTTTCAGCAGGGAGCGTACATGGTTCATGATCTCACCTGCCTGATCGGTTTTATCCCTGGTGGTTATGCTCCGGGTGATGCTGTGAAAATCGTGGTATTTCACCTTGAGCGTGATAGTCTTTCCTTTGAGCTCGCGTTTTATCAACTCGTGCTCGACCATATGGGCTATCTCCTCCAGGATTGTCAGCATTTCGTCTATGTTATTGATATCCTCGCTAAGAGTGAGCTCTTTGCCAAGGGATTTGCGCACTCGCTCCGGGCTGACGGGTCTGCTGTCCATGCCATGGGCAATGTTGTAAAAATATCCCCCCGACTTGCCGAAGAACTGTATCAGATCATCTTTTGAAAGCTTCTTGAGGTCTGCACCGGTATTGATTCCGAGGCCCTGCATCTTTTTTTCCGTTACCTTTCCCACGCCGAAGAATTTTCTGATGGGCAGACGATCGATAAAGGATTGTGCCTTGCTGGGGACTACCACGGTAAGGCCGTCGGGCTTGCGGTAGTCAGAGGCAACCTTTGCAAGAAATTTATTATACGACACGCCGGCAGATGCTGTAAGCCCGGTTTTATCAAAGATTTCCTGCCTGATCTGTCTTGCGATGAGTGTGGCCGATTCGATTCCCTTCTTGTTGCGGGTTACGTCGAGAAATGCCTCATCCAGGGACAGTGGTTCTACCAGGTCGGTATACTCGTGGAAGATCTCCATGATCCGTGCAGATACAGCCTTGTATTTATCGAAACTAGGATGCAGAAAGACAGCCTGTGGGCATAGTGTGTAGGCCCGGGCAGAGGACATGGCGGAGTGGATCCCGAACTTTCGGGCCTCGTAAGAACATGTGGCAACAACGCCCCTTTTATCCGGCGTGCCGCCTACAATTACGGGCTTTCCCCGCAATTGCGGATTGTCACGCTGCTCCACCGATGCATAAAACGCATCCATGTCGATATGGATAATCTTTCGCAATCGCTGCATGTATTATCCTGCCCGATCCTTTCTGAAACCGATTATACGGAACTGGAAAAAATATGAAACATCAAGTTTCATGGCACAAAAAGATGTTGGGTTCATCACAGTAAAGCATACCCGGATCATTTCAGGAGGATACCGAGGGATATCATACCACGAAGAGCACGAAGTACACGAAGGAACATATCCCTATGAACCCTCCAATTGATTACGCTGTTTACCCTTACGTCAATAGTATCCCAAGTAAAGTCATCAGTTGTTAAGACAGGCCTTTAGAC
>CAYRCP010000148.1:0-5244 GCA_964422755.1 uncultured Bacteriovoracaceae bacterium
TCATGAATGTTGCACTGGAAAAGGCCGGCATCACCATGGATGATATCAAATACTGTGTGGCAACCGGGTATGGAAGAAATCATGTACCTTTTGTCGATAGTGCCGAGTCGGAAATCGCCTGCCACGGCAGAGGGGCACAATGGGTTATGCCCGAGGTGCGCATGGTGATCGATATCGGTGGGCAGGATGCAAAGGCTATCCGTCTCGATGAGAAAGGCAACGTGATCCGCTATGCATACAACGACAAATGCGCCTCAGGCACCGGCAGATTCCTCGAAATCATGGCAGGGGCGCTGGGTGTAGAGCTGAATGATATGGGGAAAATATCTCTTCAGGCGAAAAAGCCTGTCACAATCTCGAACCAGTGTGTGGTCTTTGCAGAGACCGAGATCATCTCGCTCATCAACGAGGGCCGGGATCTGGCTGATATCATATGCGGTCTTCACAAATCCATGGCGCATCGCGTCGCCTCTCTTGCAAAGGGGATCGAACTCGAGGACAAGATTACCATGACCGGCGGTGTTGCCAAAAACAAGGGCATGTTCACCGCACTCGAAGAGGCCCTTGGCGTAAAAATCAGAAAAATGGATACAGATCCCCAGATTATGGGTGCGTTGGGTGCCGCACTTTTTGCCCGCCAGGCCGCTGGCGACAACAAATGAGCTTAAGGATATGAACCTCTTTGAAACCACGATTGAATGCATAAAGCGCTTTGTTCAGGACCATGACGAAAAAAGGTCCTGGACTGCCCTTGAAAAACCTGCGTGGCCAGAGGGTGGAAACAGAAATATCGTTTTGAAAGAAGATATGGGACTCGAGTTGGGAAGCCCTGAAACACAGTCGCTCTCCTGTATCCTCTGGACAGAAAGAACTGATCTGATACATGACGGCTTAATCACCCTTGCAGGTCCTGATATATCGGAATCATACGGAAAATCCCTGCCGTTTGCAAAGATCGTGCTTGTGGCTGTCGACGGGTTCACTCAAGAAAACACCTATGAACGGTACCAGGATATGGAGCTCTTACGGTATCAACTCGACCTGAAGGGTTTCATGCTCAGGGCAGTATCGCAATATATGAGAGAGTGGTGCAGAATCAGCAGGGAAGCCATCATCAAGGGCTTTTCCGCACAGGTTCTCGGTTCTGCCCTCATGAGCCTTTTTCACGAGAAATCCTATGTAAAGGCCTTCGAGGTAATCTTCCTCACCTCCAGCACGGATGATGTGAAAAGGCTCAAGGAGATTACTGAGCCTTCCGGCAAGATCATCTCGGCCATGAACAAGATGGCAGAGGAATTCGACTTCGATTGTACATCCTGCGAATACCAGGATGTCTGCAATGAAGCCGACGTGCTCAAAGGCATGAGAGACACGCTCAGAAATAAAACAAGAGAGGTAGAGCATGGCTGATAATACTATACTGGCAATGTGCGGCAAGGGGGGCGTTGGAAAAACCTCGGTATCGGCGCTTATGGTCAAGCTTCTTGCTCAAAGAAACAACAAGAAGATCCTTGCCATAGATGCGGACCCGGCTGTCGGTCTTGCGACTGCACTGGGCGTAACAGTGAGAAAGACCGTGGACGACATCCGCAAGGATCTTATCGAGAAGATCAAGGCAGGTAATTCAACGGGGAATAAGGATACAGGTAAGCTCCTTGACTATGAACTCTTCGATGCCCTTGAGGAATGCGATGGATTTGCCCTTCTGGCCATAGGCCGACCTGAAGATGAGGGGTGTTACTGCAGGGTAAACAGTCTGCTGAAGGATATCATAGGTGACCTGGCAGAAAAGTTCGACATCGTACTGATCGACGGTGAAGCCGGCATAGAGCAGATTAACCGGCGGGTCATGAAGACCGTGGACCACCTCATCATGGTCTCCGACACCTCGGTAAAGGGCATCGGTGTGGCAAACACCATAGCCCAAGTTGCAGATAAAAATAAGGCAGTGGAATTCAAGAGCATGGGGCTCGTGCTCAACAGGGTGAGGGATGAAAGCGAGGTGGAGGATATCAGGACTCGGTCAACCCTCGACATCTACGGATGGATCGAAGAAGACGACGACATACACGATTTCGATTTCAAGGGAAAGGCCCTTACCGGCATACCGGACACATCACCAACACTGAACGTTATCGAGAACATCCTCACCAGGATGAATGTATTGAAGTGAATGAATTCCATGATTCAATCGGGCAGTTCCTTGCCCTTGATGGCACAGGCTTCTTGGAGGACTATAAAGAATGAACATATTCTCTGAGCTTCTGGAAAAGCCGCAGAACCGTCTTGTCGAACAGGCAATAGAGGGTGGCCGCATACCCATCGGCTATTCCTGCGCTTTCGTGCCCGAGGCCCTTATCATGGCGGACAGGCTTTTCCCGGTACGGATCCATGCCAGCGGGGTGGCAGGAACCGAGATCGCGGACATCTATATGTCCAATTTCACCTGTTCCTATACACGCAGCATCCTGGAATTCGCCGTTGATGATCGGTATGACCTCATACAGGGATGGGTGTTCGTCCCGTCGTGCGCACACATGCAGCGTCTCTTTGATAACTTTGAGTATCTGAAGAAACCTGCATTTTCGCATGTCCTTGATGTGCCACGAAAGGTGAACGAGGTCACCACCGCCTGGCTGGCCGAAGAACTAAGCATGCTTGCAGATAAACTCTCGTCGCACTTCGGCGTCGATATGAGCGATACATCCATCATGAAAGCCATCAATGAATGGAACTCCTTCGCACACATCATACAGGCAATCGGCGAGCTGAGAAAAAGACCGAACCCGCCAATGACCGGCACCGAGTTCCACGCCATGCTCATGGCATCCCTTGCATCGCCCAAGGACCTGATCTTGCCGTATCTTATCGATTACAGAAAAGAAATCGAGAATCGGGGCGGCATTGAAGACTACCGTGCCCGTCTGATGCTGGTAGGCGGTCATCTGCATGATCCGGAATATATCCGCATAATCGAGTCACAGGGCGCTCTTGTGGTGGCGGACAGGTTCTGTACCGGCTCCATACCAGGGCTCATGCCCGTGGAGATGAACACAGATCCTTTAAGAACCCTTGCCGAGCATGCATTCTATAAGACCCTGTGCCCGCACATGATGGAGGATTTCGATCGCAGGTTAAAAAACATAGTAGATACAGTCAGGGAATATGAGGTGGACGGCGTTGTCATCGAAATCATCAAATTCTGCGACCTCTGGGGGGTCGATTCGATGCCCATGGTAAGCGCACTCAGAAAAGAGGGAATCCCGGTACTGAAGCTGGAGAGGGAATACCGTCTCGGCTCTGAAGGCCAACTGCGCACCCGTGTCCAGGCATTTATCGAGAGTATGGGCAAATGATGTGCAGGCGGGAGAACTGAAAATGAGACTGTCAAACATATTGAATAGCGCAAAACCCATCATCAAGAGCGTTCCGGGCCAGGTAAGGCATTTTTTTCAGCATTCGATGATTGTTTTTTTTCATGATATGAGGGCCCTTTCTGCCAGGGATTTCCTGGTGTACGCAAAATACTGGCTGCTCATCTGGGCTTGTATTGCCAGGGTTGTCATCAAGAGGGGTCCCATCGGGTTTATCCGGGAACTTCAACGCTATCCCTGGATGCTCTATCTTCTGTGTGTCACCGGCCTTATGCGCCGTCTTACCCGGGGACGAGGTGGTTTATACCTGGAGTCCATCTGCATGACCGTACACACGGTAGCTGTTACGCTGGCAGAAATCATTGAAGAACTTTTCTATGACCAGGACCGCCTGATCATAAACGAGGAGATGGTACCGCCCGACATCGCCCGTGCCATGGGCCTGAAGACCTGGCTGCTGGAGGTTATGGGGATACTTCTGCCCATTCTGTCAGCCGAAGGTGACCTGAAATACATAGACGAAGCGGAAAATGCAGGTATCAACGCGGATGCCTGCAGCCTTCCCAAGGCAACTGTTGGAATGGTCCTCAAGGGTCATTTGCCCCGGGGCATTGCCATGGTAAGTTCCAATATGCCCTGCGATGCGGGCATGGCTTCCTATGCGCTCATACACCGGGAGCATGGCACCCCCATCTATCGCCTCGATGTCCCGGCTAATTTTTACAATGAACGGGCGGAAAAGCTCTTTGCAGATGATTTGAAGGACATGATCGCCTTTCTTGAAAAACATACGCCCGGCCGCATGGACTGGGATCGTCTCAGACATATCTGCGAAGGACGCAACCACATGCTGGATCTGGAGCTCGAGCTGTGGGATATGATCCGTTTGAGACCGGCACCGCTTGCTGCAGAAGCTGTGTTCCTGAGTCACATGTGGCATTTCAATCTATTTGCAGGACACAAACTATCCATAAAACACTACGAGTCTCTGGTGGCCCTGGCACGGAAAAACCTGACTGCAGGTGAACCTGCCACGAAGAACGAGCGGTTCCGGGCAGTGCTGTGGAACCCGCCCTTTCCCCATTTCATCGACATCTTCAACATGTGCGAACGCACCTATGGTGTCACCCTGATCAATGACAGCATGACCTATAACCACCATGTTCCCATAGACACATCAAATCCTGAGACCATGCTTAGAGGTCTGAGTCAGACCATCATGCAGGGACCCATGGTCCGTCACACCAGGGGACCTGCCGAGAACTACCTGGACGATATCTTCCGCATGTACAAACAGTTTGACCTCGACATGGTCTGGGTGGCCAACCACGTGGGCTGCAAAAGCGCCCAGGCCATGAACGGCATGCTGCGGGAAAGATGCCGCGAGCTGAAGATACCGCTGCTGATCCTTGATTATGATCTGCTCGATCCACGCATCGTATCAAGAGAAGGCATGATGGAACAGGTGGACTTCTTCATGGAAAACGTGATGAAGGCCCCGCGTCTCGATCAATAAGGAGAAACATGATGATCCTGAGAGATGATGACAATGTGTACAGGGCCCTGGGCAAGAAGATAGACGACCTGACGGTCAGAACGCCCTGGAATGAGACCCTCCACAGCATCCTGAAGGAACTCTATACCACCGAAGAAGCCGATGTCGTGGTCAGCATGCCCTATACTCTGTCACCTCTGGACATGATCGAGAGGACAACAAACGCTGAAAAAACCCGCCTGCAGGGCATCCTGGAAAGCCTGGGCAATAAAGGACTTGTCCTGGATCTGTACAATGACAAAGACAGTCAATATTACTACATGCCATCTCCTTTGCTCATGGGATTATTCGAATTTACCATGATGAGAACTGATA
>CAYRCP010000149.1:0-5199 GCA_964422755.1 uncultured Bacteriovoracaceae bacterium
CTTGCCATCGCAGCCCATATTGACAGGCCGAGTTTCAGCGTGATCTCACAGCTGGGCTTCGTTCCTGATCATGTACCCTTCGATGCCCTGGAGATATCGGCGCGGCTCGACGTTGCTCAAGCGCGCATCAGGTTTCCAGAGCTGAGCAGGTATCCGTTTATAACCTCATCAGATGCTCATTTCATAGAGGATCTCTCTTCGGCGGCAACCACCAAAATGTGTCTGGAAGAAGCAAGCTTTGCTGAGATTGCAATGGCGCTCAGGAAAGAAAACGGAAGATACGTTCAGGAGTAGAAAAGTGATCGAACTGGCATTGCACATCCTTGACATAGCGGAGAATTCATCACGGGCCAATGCAACCCTCATCGAGATTACCTTCAATGAGGATGTGAAAAATGATATCCTCTCGTTCGAGATCAAGGATAACGGAAAAGGCATGGATGAGGATACCATACAAAAGGCCATGGATCCTTTCTATACGACGAAGAAGGTGCGTCGTGTCGGCCTGGGGCTTCCCATGCTGGAGCAGGCAGCCATCACGGCAGGGGGCAGCTTTACTATTGAATCGGAAGTGGGCGTTGGAACGCGTATCTATGCACAGTTTCAGTATTCACATATTGACAGGCAACCGCTGGGGGATATTCCCGGTACCATAACGGCCCTTATTATCGGGAATCCGGATATAGATATCCTCTATACGCACAACAGAAACGGAAAGAGCTACATCCTCGATACCGTTGAGATTCGGCAGGCTCTGGGTGATGTCCCGTTAAACCATCGGGAAGTGCTGAAAGTCATAAAAGATAATATCGTCGAAGGACTTGAAGAGATCAGTTGATGATTGCTTCATACACTGGGTGCGGATTTATGAATGAGGAGTATTTTGTTATCAGATGTAACTGCTCAGGTAGGTAGGTGCCCTGATAGAAATGCCCTTGGATTGCTATAGTAACAGGCTATCAGGCTGTAGGCTGTTAGAAATGCAATCAAAAGTATTGCAAAATCCTTTCATTTAGTTTACCGCCATTTATCCTTTACTAACAGCCTTCAGCCTAAACAGCTTCAGCCTGACTACGTGAGTAGTTACTATCAAATTATGAATTGATATGGGTACATGTATGGTTGGAGAACACACACAGGAATAAACCATTATTCAATCCTTTGAATTTTAATTGAAATTTCTCACGTATTTCTGTAAAGCTGTATGTCTGTTTTTTAAATTAGGTGATTAATTAAAGGAAGGTTCTGATTCATGATGAGGGAGAACAAGACACGAGAACCCATCAGGTTTGTTACTGCAACCTCGCTGTTTGACGGACATGATGCGTCGATAAATATTATGAGAAGAATCCTGCAGGATTGCGGGGCCGAGGTTGTCCATTTAGGACACAACAGGAGCGTCGCCGAGATCGTGCATGCGGCAATCCAGGAAGGTGCTCATGCCATAGCTCTGAGTTCGTATCAGGGCGGACATATGGAGTTCTTTAAATATCTCATTGATCTTCTTGAAAAACGGGGATGTGGGTATGTTCAGGTCTTCGGAGGCGGTGGAGGGGTGATTATCCCCGAGGAGATCCGGGAGTTGGAGGAATATGGGGTTGCCAAGATATTTTCTCCCGAAGATGGTAAGAGCATGGGGCTCAAGGGCATGATCGAGCATATGATCTCTCGTGCCTCCCAGGTGCAGTTTCCCCCGCTTAATGGAGACTACCTTTCCATTCGTGGTCAGGACCATGTCCTGATCGGCAGGATCATCAATCTTGCAGAAAAGAGCATGTGCGGACTCAGCCCGGAATTTGACAAGATAAAGCCTGACTTAAAAGACTCCTGCTCAAAGGTCCCTGTTGTGGGTATTACCGGTACGGGTGGAGCAGGAAAGAGCTCTTTAGTTGACGAGATTATCAGAAGATTCCTCCAGCAGTTTCCTGATCGAACAATCGCTGTCATATCCGTTGATCCGTCACGGACCAGGAGTGGTGGTGCACTCTTAGGTGACCGGATCCGTATGAACCATATTAACGACAGCAGAGTATACATGAGGTCCATGGCAACAAGAAAATCCCGTGATGAGCTTTCCGAAGCCATTCATGATGCCATTGATGTGATGAGGGCCGCAGATTTTGATCTTATAATTGTGGAGACCAGCGGTATCGGTCAGGGGGATGCTGCTATCGCAGGGGTGAGTGATTTTTCGATTTATGTCATGACATCCGATTATGGGGCGCCTTCTCAGTTGGAGAAGATCGATATGCTGGATTTTGCAGACATGGTGATCATCAACAAGAGCGAGGATGAAAAGGCCCTCGATGCCATGCGGTATGTCAAAAAGCAGTATATGAGAAATCATAATCTCTTTGATGTTCACGCAGATGAACTGCCGATCTTTGATACGGTTGCAAGCAGATTCAACGATCCCGGAGTAAACAGGGCATTTTGCTGCCTGGTAAAAAAACTCAAAGAGAAAGATCTGATGGACTGGGATATCCCTGATGGCCCCTTTTTTGTTGACCATGAACAGCACAAGGCGATTGTGCCTGCCGGCAGAGAGTTCTATCTGCGCGATATAGCGCTCAGTGTCAGAGATTACCATTCCCATACAGATGCAACCGGCAAGCGTATCAGAAAGATTTCTTCCATTCAGGAAGTTCTGAAAGACATTGATGATGAACAGGTCGATGCTGCATTACATGGCAGACTCGCAGAGTTGAGAGGCAAAGTGAATAACGATGACCTCTGCCTGGTGGAGAGCTTTGAAGATCTTCGCAGGAAATACACGGCAAAAACATTCACCTATATTGTCCGTGACAAGAAGATCAATGTGCCGCTCTCTACAGAATCGCTCTGCGGTTTGAATATCCCCAAAATCTCGCTTCCTGCGTATACCGACAATGCGGATATCTATACATGGATGAGAAAAGAAAATGTCCCGGGGAAGTTTCCCTTTACTGCCGGCGTATTCCCCTTCAAGAGGAACTGGGAAGAGCCTAAACGTCAGTTTGCAGGAGAGGGGACCCCGGAAAAGACCAATAACCGGTTTCACTATCTGTGCCGCAACGACGATGCAAAACGCCTCAGCACGGCATTCGACAGCGTTACCCTGTATGGACAGGACCCCGATGAGGAGCCTGATGTGTTCGGAAAGATAGGTGAGAGCGGGGTCAGCGTATGTACCCTGAGTGACATGAAAAAGCTCTACGCCGGATTCGATCTGGGTGATCCGTTAACTTCTGTATCCATGACCATCAACGGGCCTGCTCCCATCATCACGGCGATGTTTTTCAATACCGCCATAGATCAGGGTCTGGAGAAATTTCACAAAGAACATGACCGCGAACCCACAAAAAAAGAGTATGAAGAGATAAAAGCCCGGGTGCTCAGAAGTGTACGGGGAACTGTCCAGGCGGATATCCTGAAAGAGGATCAGGGGCAGAACACCTGTATATTCTCGACAGAGTTTGCCCTGAAAATGATGGGGGATATACAGGAATTCTTTATAAAAAACGAGGTCAACAATTTTTACTCAGTCAGCATAAGCGGGTATCACATAGCTGAGGCCGGAGCAAATCCCATCAGTCAACTCGCCTTTACCCTGTCAAATGCATTTACCTATGTAGAGTACTATCTCTCCCGGGGGATGAACATTGATGACTTTGCCAGAAACTTTTCGTTCTTTTTCTCGAGTGGGATGGACCCGGAATACAGTGTCCTGGGCAGGGTTGCCCGCAGGATATGGGCTGTTGCGATGCGTGATTTCTATGGGGCGGGCGAGCTTTCGCAAAAGCTGAAATACCACATGCAGACTTCCGGCAGGTCGCTTCACAGCATGGAGATTCAGTTTAATGATATCCGTACCACGCTCCAGGCATTGACCGCACTTGAAGACAATTGTAATTCGCTGCACACCAATTCCTATGACGAGGCCATTACAACACCAACCCAGGAGTCAGTTCGAAGGGCGATGGCGATTCAGCTCATCATCAACCGTGAGTTCGGTCCCGCAGTCAATGAAAACAAGCTCCAGGGATCATTCTTTATCGAATGGCTTACTGATGCGGTGGAAGAAGCAGTCCTCAAGGAATTTGAGCGGATAAGCGATCGGAAAGGGGTCCTCGGTGCCATGGAAATGCAATACCAGCGATCCAGGATCCAGGATGAGTCCATGTACTATGAACAACTCAAGCACTCCGGAAAATTGCCTATCATCGGTATCAATACGTTTGAGAACCCTGACGGCCAGGATGAATCTGTGTTATCATGTATTCCCCTGACCCGTTCCACATATGATGAAAAGCTGGCACAGCTTGAGAATCTTCTGGGGTTCAAGGCCAGCAACGCAGACAAGGCGGATAAGGCAATTCAAAGGTTGAAAAAGGTTGCACTCGACGGCAATAATATTTTCGACGAGCTGATGGAAACCGTCAGGGTCGCCAGCTTGGGACAGATAACGAATGCATTGTATGAGGTTGGCGGTAAGTATAGAAGGAATATGTGAGGGTAGAACAGTCTCTAGGCGCTGGGCGTGAGGCGTTAGGAAAAGAGCAGGGTGTAAGGTGCAAGGTATAGGGTGTAAGGTATGAGGTTTTAAGCTTTCTGTGCCTTTCTAGGATGAACCTGAAACCGTAAAACTTAAAAATATATGGTGAACCCATGAAATCCATCGGCAAAGGATATATTCAAATTTATACAGGCGATGGCAAGGGCAAGACTACTGCGGCGCTCGGTCTTGCTTTTCGAGCTGCCGGGGCTGGACTGAGAACCGTTATCGTTCAATTCATGAAAGGCCGGCACTACAGTGAACTCGATGCTGTGGGTATGCTTGAAGGCCTTGTCACAATCGAGCAGTTCGGTCATCCCGAATTGTGCCGGATCATCGATCCCCCGGATCCTGAAGATGTTAAACGGGCACAATCCGCACTGAAGCGCCTTCATGACATTATGAATGAAAAACTGTGTGACATCCTCATCGCTGATGAGATGATCACGGCAGGGCTGTTCAAACTCATAAACGAAGATGATATCATCGACTTGATCCAGCGCAAACCGCAGGGCATGGAACTCATTCTTACCGGCCGGGGTGCAACCGAAAGGATTATCGCTGCTGCAGACCTGGTTACAGAGATGAAAGAGATCAAGCACTACTATACAAAAGGTATTCAGGCAAGACAAGGGATCGAAAACTGAAGATGATCGATTTGCAAA
>CAYRCP010000150.1:0-5180 GCA_964422755.1 uncultured Bacteriovoracaceae bacterium
TGGGGTGAATGGCATCCGACTTTATATCGCTGTCCTTTATGGTCGAGCGCGGGTCGATGAAGGTACAATCCACTGCGGAATTCTGGCAGGCCTGTGCGAGTTTTGCATCTCCGTAATCAATAGCCTCTTCCAGGTTGTCAAGCTGCATGAGCCAGGTATCTTTCGTATAGTAGTATCCCTGATAAATGACATGGTCAACCCCGTCTGCATACATGTCGTTGAGCAGATTTACCGTGTCAACATAGATGTCATCAATAAAGCTCTTGCAGCTGCTTGAAAGCTTGCCCCATTCATACCACTGCGTTTTGCAGTCATAAGGATCGAAAGCTATTGCAGGCAGAAGAATATCGTTTCCGCCGCCGTCCATGAAAATGATGTCGATGTTCGGGTTGTCACCCCTTGCTGTGTCATACTGGCTGTACACCGATGGGGCCAGAACACCGCCGGTTATCTCGGCGCCTGAAACCGCATAGCGGCGGAAGGTCTCCCCGGCATAATCATGCAGGAAATCCTGAATTTCTCCGGACAGGGCAAATATGGAATCGCCGAGATTCACCACCTGGTTGTTGTCGGCATTCCTTATCCAGGGCACGCTGGCAACAAATCCGCATCCAATCAGGGTTAAGACCAAAGCCGATACGACAATTATCCGTAGGAATCCTCTTGAGTTAAAACCTGGACCTTTCACGTTTTCCCCTCCTCTTCAAAATGTTTTATTAAAAAGTAAAAAAGATACCAATTTAAGTATTACTTATCGCTGAAGTGTTACCAAAAAACAATACTGAAAATATCCGTGTATAAACCGGTTTGTTTTCTTTTTGAAAACTCCTTTTTAATAATAATGTGATGGGTTATCAGGTCAAGTCCTTATGTGCTGATCTCCTGACGTCAAAGGGCAAGATTTTAGGGATTAACGCATCTTGTTTCATGGGGGGAAAGTAGTGCGAGCAGTCAACAAAGCGGTGAATAAATTTTGAAGGAAACAGCGCAAAAGAGCAGGGATAAGGCGTGTGTAATTGGGCTATCCCTTTCAACGATGACGGCATGAACCCTCAGCCGGAGCACCAAGACCCTGAAAGAGGGCGGGCACAACCAGGGCCTGCCCTCCGGGTTTTCTTAGTAAATTCGTCGCTTCAAGGCGATGGAGATGCACAGGGCAGCTCCACCCCAGGTGATACCCAGACCAAAAATCATCATACACAAGGCACTGCTTGTCATGGTAATGCTCCTTTCTAATACTGCTGCCTGCTCACAGGCATACGAAACTGGATGATCACGCCGAGCAGCACGATCAGAACAACCGGGATCCAGCCAAGTAAAATGATCGAGCTTCCCGGGTAGCCGCCATAGGCTTTTGTGATGTCTATGTAGAGATTCTGCAGAGCCATGTATCCGAGCACTGCCGGTGTGACAACCTTGAGGCAGATACTCCACCACCAGCCTATAGAAAAATCGGATCGTATATTGTTGTATAAGCGCATATCCTTGAGATCAAAAAGCCAGGAAATCAGGATAATTTCGGTCAGTGCGGCAAGCAGAACGCCAAAATTATTGATAAAATGATCTACAATGTCCAAGGCCAGCAGTCCTGACCGGCAGGCGAAAAAGGCCCCCGCGATCAGGCCGATCGAGCAGTAGATTGTGGAAGCAGCTTTGCGGTTCAGGCTGAACTTATCCATGAGGCTGGCAATGCAGGCCTCGCAGATGGAGATCTGGGAACTCAGGCCGGCAAAAATCAGGGCCAGGAAAAACAGGCTGCCGAACAATGCCGGTGCCGGGAGCAGATTGATAGCCTGAGGAATGGTTACAAATGCCAGGCCGACTCCCGAGCTTACCACCTCATCGACACCCACACCCTGCTGGGCCGCCATATATCCCAATACTGCGAAAACCATGATACCTGAAAGGATGCTGAATCCGCAGTTCAAAAATGCCGTAATAAAGGCATTGTTGTTGATGTCGGATTTAGCTGGAAGGTAGCTGGAATATGTCAGCATGATGGCAAACCCGATACTGAGCGAATAGAAGATCTGTCCGTAGGCGGCAATCCAAACATTTCCCTTGAGGAGTGCGCTGAAATCAGGTGTGAAGAGCCAGTTGAGACCATCGGCTGCACCGGGGAGAACCACCGAGCGTCCCACGATGATCAGGACCATGATAAACAGCAGGGGCATAAAGATCTTGCCGGCAGTCTCGATGCCTTTTTTAACCCCTCTGAACAAGACAACCCAGCAGGTCAGCCAGACAAAGGACACTGCAGCGAATATGGGCCAGCGGATACCGCCCGGGTGCAGCGGGCTGTCGGATATGTCGAGAAATGTGTGCATGAAATAATTTCCGGTGTCACTCCCCCAGCCCTGGGAAAAGGAAAGAAAGAAGTAGACGATAGACCAGCCGATGATGACCACATAGTACAGAGAGATAATGAAGGATACGAATATCTGCCACCAACCGACCCATTCCCATTTGCGGGAAATAGAGGCAAAAATCTTGGGTGCCGATCCCTTGTATCTGTGGCCCAGGCCGAATTCCAAGATAAGCAGCGGTATTCCTGCTGTCAACATGGCAAAAAGATAGGGAATAAAGAACGCCCCGCCACCGTTTTCATAAGCCATATAGGGAAATCTCCAGATATTGCCCAGGCCGATGGCTGATCCGATTGCCGCCAGAATGAACCCTCCCCGGGTTCCCCATTGTTCACGAGCTGTTTTCATAGTACTGGTCCACCTTTTTTGCGAGTTATGCATGGTTATTCGTGGTGCTCACTCTTTTTTTCGCCAAACGGGTGGTAAAGAGCAGTGCATCAAGATTAATCTTTTATCCACTCTTTCACACCAGCAGATCATGGTTGTCAACCCCCGTGTATTTCCATAGGCAGTATGATATGTTTCAACTATGCACTGAAAATCAGGGGGAGCCGGGATTTGAATGCAGAAATAACAGTACGGGATATTTCAGGTGTCGAGACAATTCCCGTACTCAGGCAGGTATGGAGGTCATGGATGCAAGAACGGATATCAGATCATCGGGCAGCGCCTTATTGACCGATTCGATCATCACCAGAGGGACCCCGCCGAATATGCGGTACGCATGGTTGAGAATCCGGTCGTCAAAGATGGTGGCAAGATCGTTTTTTATCAGGGTTTCCGACAGGAGTGCCTTGCCGAGTCCCCCCAGCATGGTGACCACATAGCGGTTGGCATACCTTGCCACCAGGGAACTGGTGTCCATAAAACCGTTTTGCTCCGATTCAGGGTTTGCCCGCCTGTTTTCCATGAGCCAGGATAGAGAAACCATGTCGTGAGCCACGACCGATGTCGATGCGATGATCACGCCGGTTTCGGGCTGGGCCACATAGCCCTTGTCGGGCCCAAAGGAGGTAAGGATCTTATCTGCTGCGGTCACAACAAGGCGCTGTTTCTTCAACAGGGTTTCAACGGTATTTCCCTCTGCGGTCTTTTCCTGGAAGGTGGAGGCATTGTGATGATATTCCAGCCTGGTATCGGTACGCCAGTAGCCCACTGCAGCCTTGAGGCCCAGTGTGCTGCCGGCCAGCACGTGGCGACCGCATCGCGGCATGAGGACAATATGATCCACCTCTTTGAGAATATTGGGCATCATAATCCCGCCGTTCCAGCTCTCCCCTGCCGTGGGGGTCTCTTCATAAAAGGCGTCCCATCCGGCTTCTTCGAAAAAATGAAGCTCTCCACCGGAGGCCTGTACGGCTTTTGCCATGCCGGAAGATTCCATCAACCGGCGGGAACTCCCCTTGAGCCCATCCGGAGAAAGCTTGACATGTTCGATGCCCGACATGTCTCCCACGAACACTTTTCCAGCCCCCTTTTCCTTGAGGAGTTCGATCATGGCGGCTATGGCCAACGGGCTGGTGGTAGAAGGATAGGGATAGCCGGAGTTGAGAACCGGTTTGATAAATACCGCATCGCCACGGGATAGCCATGAGAAATCGGTTGCTGCACCGGCTGCGTCGCGAACAGCACGTGTGAGATCTGGCTGTGAAGGATTTTTCTCCACACCTGCCGCAAAGACGTGTGCCGGACTGCCCGGCACAGGCTTTGCCGCAATAAGAGGTGCCCGGGATGATACCGCACCACCTGCACACGAGGAAGCAGCCATTGCAGATGCCCCTGCCAACAGTTTCAGGAAATCTCTTCGCTTCATAATCAAGCACTCCTTTCAGTTCAACACATCACTATAATTGTTCAAAGTATAACACTTTTGCCTTGCATGTGTGCACATAATTTTCGGGCAGGGCAAGTCAGGCAGATCATTACCCGACAGGCGAAAAGGCATATGCACAGAGTGAACATTCTGTAGATGATGTACACTATTGAGGATAATTGCAGCAGCTGAAAATCGATACCCTTGATGATCTCAGGGCTTGCAATGGCCTTGAACCTATAGTACATCATTAGCTGATCAACAAACTCAAAGAAACCACCCACATCAGGAAGGAGATCATCGTATGAAGACCTCACAAAACGGAGATGCCATATTCGCCGAGTATGTCGGAACACTCGATGACGGTACGGTGTTTGATAAAACAGATGAAGAAAATCCGGTCAGCTTTCTTGTCGGAGCAGATACGATCCTGCCGGACATCAACAAGGCCTTTATCGGCATGAAAGAGGGTGATGAAAAAAAGATCACCATTGCACCGGAAGATGCCTTTGGTAAGTGGGAAGAGACCAATGTGAGAAAACTCTCCCTGCTTCTTCTGGACGGTCAGGAACCTGTTGTCGGCCAGGTTTTCAAGCTCCAGATGGATAAGGGGATGCCGGACCAGTACGGCAAGATTATCAGCTTTGGCGGTCTCACTATGGATGTAGACCTCAACCATCCCCTGGCAGGCAAAACCCTGCACTATACGATCAAGGTTATCAAAATCATGAAAAAGGAAGATGCTGCAGGGTAAACATACTGCCGGTGGCACTGATTCCAACTCGGGCAAAGAGGATTTTCCTTAGCGTACAGGTGCCGGATGTCCGTATGCCAATTGGTTGCAGCAACAAGGGATGTCCGGCTTATTCCTGGAAATGGGGCTGCGGTATTTTTTCGTAACCACTCACGTAGTCAGGCTGAAGCTGTTTAGGCTGAAGGCTGAAGTAGGGCAAAAAGCACTTTTTCCCGCACGTTGACGAAGATACACACAGGAACATCAA
>CAYRCP010000151.1:0-5173 GCA_964422755.1 uncultured Bacteriovoracaceae bacterium
TCCGTATGGGAAGCAAGCGCATATGATACGGCAGCAATCCTGCAGAATCTCCTCGAAGGTGAAATCCACACCAAGCAGTCGTTGCGCCGGCAGATTGCCACGGTGAAGGACTATCCGGGGCTCACCGGCGTCACCTCGTTTTACCAGGATGGTTCGGTTGACAAGGCAATCTATGTCCTCACGGTAAAAGGATCAACTATTTACGAGATCGTGCCTTGATGTTCGCCGTTTTTTATCCTATGATCCGCTTCATGAAAATATGCAGAATGATCTTTATCATGCTTATCCTGGCCACCGCTTTCGGGTGCGCCCATGACCAGGAACAGAGGAAATCCGCTCAGGAGTTGTTTGACGAAGCAACGCTTCTCGCATCCAAGAACAAGATCGAAAAGGCTACCGAGACCTTCATGGAGGTAAGGACCTACTTTCCGGGGGATGAACTTGCCCGTAAGTCTCTCCTTGCAACCGCAGATCTCAATTTCGACGAAGAACTCTACGATACAGCTCTCGAAAGCTATAAAGAGTACCGACTCCTCTACCCCACCGACCTCGATGCAAGCTACAGCCTCTATAAAATCGGAATGTGCTATTTTAGCCAGATAAATACCTTTGATCGGGACCAGGAAGAGACGGTACGGTCCATAAAAACCTTTGAAGACTTCTTACGCACCTATCCGGATTCCCCCTATGTAAGCGATGCACAGCAGCAGCTCGCCAGCGCTAAACTCACGCTTGCCCGGCACTATATCTACATCGGCAAATTTTACCTGAAGAAAAAGAACAAAGATGCGGCATGCAAACGGTTTCTGGAGGTACAACGACAGTATCCCGGCATAGGCCTGGATGAAGAACTCGAAGCATTGATTGGCAAGTCGTGTGATTCTGCAGGAGAGCTTTCGGAAGAATCCGGCACGCCCCAATAAGAGCCACCCGGCCCACACTGGCCACTTTTCCCATACATCATCACCACCCTGCAGCAGATCATGCAGGGTAGGTCTTCGCACCCCACACCGCTGCTGACAGGCTTTGAAATCCCGCCTCAACAACTCCGCCTGTTGTATTTTTTCCACGATATGTCATGATTCGCAACAGTTTGTCCCAATTTTCTTTTTTACCGACAGAGCCCTTGCCATAACTAATCCAAATCATTATTATAATATTTTGGCATAATTTACGCATTAAAATTGCTGTACATTTCGGCAAAACGGGATGGAAGAGAGATGACAAAGAAAGAGATTATCAGATCGCTGATCTTAAGCCCGCTGTATCTGACCCTGCGCCTCAAAGATCGCCTGCAGCTCATTCGAAAACTCAGAATAAGCCGTTAATCAGCACAGGTGAGTGCTTGAAGAGTTATTTTGCGCACGGATTTCATGAACGAGAGGGCGTGCAGTCAAATCCGTCACAAGCTTGCCTTCCTTATCTTCAACCCTCGTAACCCAGTGGAATCTGCAGATCAAGCTTTTATCTATGCGCTCTTGTCTCTCAGCCCTTTTGTGAAGACCCGAGCTTTCGAACATTATCGACCCGCACAGTAAAGTGTATTCGGTCCAGGTACTCCAGATAAGGGATTGCATATTTCCTGCTGACGCCAAACAGGGTTTTCATATCCGTCGGCGTCAATGACTGGTTTTCGATAATGAACTCCCGGACCTTTTCCTTCAGCGTATTTTCCAGTTCATCGGTGATATAGAGATCATCCTTGATGCGTGCAAGCCTGCCCTGTCTGCGCAGAAACCCGAGAATCTCGCCGATGTTTTTTGGTCCCACCCCAAAGAGCTGAGCGAGCTCGGCTGTTTTGGGGGGTTCGAACGCGCTCTTTTTCAGAAAATCATATACCTTTCCGCTGAGATCCCCCAGCGCATCCCCAAGTGATGGACTGAAACCCGCAGACCTGATATCAGGGCCTGCCTCTTCAAGATCACCTTTTTTGACCAGGTCCTGCAATATCTTGTGGAACAACTTCGTATTTACACTGCCTTTGAGAGATGACCTGAGATGCTCCCGGGAAATGCCCGGCGATGCAGGATTGTCGCTGTGATACCTGCTCACATTTGTTATCATGAGGTCTCCGAGCCCCTGGGCGTACGAGCTGTAAACATACACGTCATTCAAGCTGTCAAACCGCACAATCTCTCCGCTCGACAGGAGGTCCTGAAGTGCTTTGTCCAGAGCAGATCCTTCATCGGCAAAGGCGGATGCGAGCTCTTTCCTGGCAATTCCCCTCACACCGGCGTCTTTGGTAAGCCCCACGATATGCCGGGTAAAATCCTCGCTCAGCAGATCGTTGATACTATCCTGAGAAAACCTCCTGCCCGGGTTGGGGTTGAGCACAAAGCCCCCGCCGATAGTGGCAGACGGAGATACTCTGCGTAAGATAAACCGGCTCCCGTATGACGCGATAACCGGCTCCTTCAGACGGATTCGCGCCACATCGACATCATCTACCCGGTGCAGGCTCATCTCACCGAGGGTCTCGGTTGCATCAATATAAACCCTGATGGTTCCCTTGCCGGGCTTATCTATGAGATTGAGCCGGGCATCGAGAACGTGAGACGGCCGGAATCTTCCAACCGGTACGATCCATTCCCCCCGGGATAAATCCTCGGTGGCGAGCCCCTGAAGATTGATTGCCGTTCGCGTTCCTGCCAGCACTTTGTCAACCTCCTCGCCATGGACCTGTATGTTTCTCACCTTTGCCTTGAGACCCCCGGGCTGGGTCTCCACTTCCTGATCTTCTGCAAAAGACCCCCGGGAAAGGGTACCGGTCACCACGGTCCCGAATCCTTTTATGGAAAAAACCCTGTCCACAGGCAGCACCGGTATTCCGGTGATCTTCCTCTCGACAATCGTTTGTATCTCTTCATCCAGCACACCGACCAGTTCATCGAGGCCCTTGCCTGTGGTTGAACTGACCGTTATGACCGGGGCATCTTTGAGGAATGTCGTTGACACGAAATCCTGTATATCGGAGATGGCAAGCTCCAGAAGATCTTCATCCACCAGGTCCACCTTGGTCAGGACAATCAGGCCGCGCTCAATACCCAGGAGTTCGCAGATCTGAATGTGCTCCTTTGTCTGCGGCATCACCCCTTCGTCTGCAGCAACCACCAGCATCACAAGGTCAATCCCGGAAGCTCCTGAGAGCATATGCCGGATAAACTTGACATGCCCCGGAACATCCACCACACCGACCCGTTCGCCCGAAGGCAGCGTAAGCGAGGTAAACCCGAGCTCTATGGTAAGCCCGCGGGCCTTTTCCTCCTTGAGACGGTCGCAATCCACCCCGGTGAGAGCCTTGATAAGTGATGTTTTTCCATGATCCACATGACCTGCTGTTCCGATAATGATCCGCTTCATAATAGTACCTTAAACCAAATTACACCTGTCCCGTCAATGCTCCTTCGTACAACACGTCGCAAGGACAATTCGGCAGGACAGCCGAATTGGACGAACTTCAGTTTCGCCCGAAGGGTGAGGCACAGGGATGTGCCGAATCACAATTGAGCAGGACAATCGAATTGCGCGAACGTCAGCTTCGCCCTCAGTGTGTGTCCTTTGGCACATCCATTTTTGTCATCCATTCAAAACCTGCCCCACAAATCAGGTTGCATCGTCTCTACAACATTCTCCCTTGTGCATACAATGCTTTGTCCTTATAAGATAAGCAAAGGTATGGATAAACGACTGGTTGTAATCATTGCAGTGTGTATTGTGGAGGTCATATTCAGGGCCGCATACGATTTCATCAGGATCGACCCGCTGATCTATACCCTCTTTGCACGGGCAATCGAGATGCTCATCATCTTTGCACTGGCCTTCAGAAAGTGCGGCATTACAAACACCTCCATCAAGGTCGAGCTCGCCTGGGGGTTTGGAATCGCTTTGGCGTTTGCACTTATTGTCTTTCTTGTGGATCTAGCTTCCAGGCTTGCACTGCCGGGTGGGGTTTTGCAGGTATTGCTGATCAAACAGCAGGTAACCAATGTACTCGGGTTTTTCATCGTTGGCTGCCTGTTTGCGCCGTTTGTCGAGGAACTTTTTTTCCGGGGCCTCGTGTATGCCTTGCTCAGGGACCGTATTCCTGTCATTGCAGCCATTGCCGTATCCGCCCTGATGTTTGCGAGTATGCACGGCTTCATTGCCCCGGTACAGCTCATAGGCGGGGTCATCTTTGCCGGTATCTACGAGTGGCGAGGAAACATATGGGCCGCCTATGTGGTTCACGTGCTCGGGAATTTCGGCATATGGATCTTACCGTGGGTGTATCCGTTCTGGTAGGTACTGGGCGTGAAGTATCCAATTAAATACTTCCTGTAAATAACAAATCAACTTATCCTGCTGTTTAAGCTGAAATCTCCCCGATTTTTACTAACGGCATCTCTTTTTTTTAGCACAACACAAGCTTGCAAATCACTAAAAGCTCTGTTACATTTATGGGCGTTGGCCGGAGTGGTGGAATTGGTAGACGCGTCGGACTCAAAATCCGAAGTCCTTCGGGGCGTGGGGGTTCGATTCCCCCCTCCGGCACTCATAAGAAAAAAAGCCTTTCCCGCGATGCGGGGAGGGCTTTTTTGTTATATACTTGAGGGACTCGAAGCGGAGCAAGCGCCGCCGGTGGCGGAAAAGCGGACAGGATGTCCGCGTCAGCGAGCGTAGGGGAGCCTACGCAGGAGCTCACAGGAAGTGCGTGACGAAGTAGGAGATTCCCCCCTCCGGCACCATGCTTCGCCCTTTGGGCTACGCACGGCGCGCCATGAGAAATAAAGTCCTTCTCGCGATGCGGGAAGGACCTTATTATTGTGAACTTTGAGGTATCTCCCTCAACTGCATATGCCGCTCATGTTGTCCATAGCACTGGGTCGAGCCCTCGACAGAATACGCATCCAACCATGACTACCCAGGTAGGTAGATGCCTTGAAAGAAATGCCCTTGGGGTGCTATTGAAAGAGCTCTTTAGGCTGAAGGCTGAAGGCTGTTAGGAGATACATTTTTCCCTTGTCTCGCCCTCTTTTACTAACAGTCTAATAGTCTTCAGCCTAACAGCCTGTCTCATGGATTCTATTTTCAGCCTAAAAAGCTTTAACCTGACTACGTGAGTAGCCATCAGAACTATTTTCAAGACAGGTGTTGCATTTATAAGAATAATTTGTATGATAGGCTCGCTTGTGAA
>CAYRCP010000152.1:0-5126 GCA_964422755.1 uncultured Bacteriovoracaceae bacterium
CGTGTACTTCGTGCTCTTCGTGGTATGATATCCCTCAGTATGCTCCTTAATGATCTAGGTATGCTTTACTGTGATGAACCTAATTCTCTCTATGTCCGGAGAGAATGGACATTATCAATAAGCGTTCAACTATAAAATTGCTCCTCACATGAACTCTGCAGCCTTCAATGCCAGCGCCTCGTTGACTCCATCCTCGATCATACTTGCCCTGGCATCGCGGAACATCTTTTCGATGGGGAATTCTTTTGCCAGGCCGTATCCGCCGAATATCTGCATCGCCTCGCTCGCAACAGCAGTGGCGGTCTCGGTCGAGAGACATTTTGCTGCTACTGCATGAGCAACAGAGGGAGAAAGCGGATTGTTCAGATTGTAGATGGCCATTCTTCGTGCGTTTGCCCTGGCCGCCTCCACCATGGTGAACATCTTCATGATCTTCAGCTTGATATTCTGGTGCTGGAATATGGGTACTCCTCCCTGGATTCTCTGGCGGGAATACTTGAATGCTTCGTCGAAGGCCGCCTTGGCAAGACCGGCAAAGACAATGGCCATGCCGCCGTTTACATTTGCCAGGCCCTGACCTGATGTTGCCTTGATAAAGTCCGGATACGGGATAACCATATACTCCTTGGGGACTATCACGTCTTCGAACAGGAGAGATCCCTGGTTCAATGGTCTCTGCCCCATCTTGTCCAAAGGTTTTCCGCGGGTAATCCCCGGGAGATCCAGGGGGATAATTGCAAGACCCTGGCCGTCCATGCCCCGGGACGGGTCAAGGGAAACATGGAGGATCGCATGGGTGGCAATGGTCCCGTTGGAGACCCAGGCCGCCTTTTCGCCGTTTACGATATAATCATCGCCTTTGAGCACGGCCTTTACCGTAGGGCCGCACCGGGGTTTGTCTCCGCCGAGACTCCAGTCGGAACCGTGATCAGGCTCGGTAATTGCCCAGCAGCCGATCATCTTGCCTTCCCTGTCTTCGCAGAAATCACGGGTGAGCTGCTGCATTTCTTTGGTCGGGAACATGGCTGCATAATTGAACGGCAGGCTTGAAACCCCCATACTGATCGCCAGTCCGGCGTCTGCATAGCCGAGCTGTTCAGCAATGAGCACCCCGGCCATGGGCTCGGCCTCGTCCGCCATGCCTCCCAGGGCCTTGGGGATCTGCA
Organism: uncultured Bacteriovoracaceae bacterium; assembly: GCA_964422755.1. Classification (GTDB taxonomy): domain Bacteria; phylum Desulfobacterota; class Desulfomonilia; order UBA1062; family UBA1062; genus DSAD01. The sequence continues at coordinate 1,167 of CAYRCP010000152.1, forward strand.
TGGTATGAAGCCCCAGTTTTCTGAAGCCTTTGAACACATCCCATAATACGGAGTCTTTTGCGATCACGTCCCCGGGGTCAGAAAATGCGTCCAGTTCGATACCTGCAGGCCGCATGACGTCCATGCTGAATTTCTTCACTTCCTCCAGCATGGCCTTTGTCTCAGTGCTGATATTTATATCGATATTACGATAGGTCATGGTGGTGCCTCCTCAGCATGCTTCTTATTTCATATCCCATTTCAAAAAGGCATAGGGTGCAAACTGCATAGGATCGACCTCGGCAACGACCTTTCCGCCAAGCATGGAATTGTCGCCCACAGAATACACTGCACCAAGCATGTTGACGACTTCAACCTCTGCCCAGGGGTCGTAGTCGGAAGGGGTGAGAATAATCTCGGCCTGGCCGAACTGAAGGTCTTTTGGTTTGAAGACGGTCTCCTGCCTGACGAGCCGGGGGTTATAGTCAAACGCACCGCCATCAGGAGCAGGCGAGTGTTTGAAGTTGTAGGAGATTGCTTTCATGGAGCCGTCATCGTCCATGCCCTGTTCCATGAGTAGTTCCTCTGCCCGGGGGTCATTGAACGTGCCTGTGAGCTCTGCGCGGATTTCCATGAACCGGACTCCCCTGCGCTCGGTCCATCCAAGCAGGGAATCTCCTTCCCGGGAGAAGTGGATATCGGCCATCTTTTTCGGAAAACCGAAGACCTCCCTGCCGCCGGCCATGGCCATGTCGCTGGTCACAGGCATGGCAAGACAGTAACTTCCTTCTTCGCCGTTAAATGAAGCACGGACAAACAGTGCGCTTTCATGATAGATGGCGTCAAAATTCGTTGCCGGGTAGTATGCGACAAATGCCATGGCAATGGGCTGCTGCGCCGGTTTCAGTGGCGGTGGAAGCAGGCCGGCAATGATTTCCGGTTTGGTTTCCCAGAAAACACTCAGCATCTCTGCATCGTAAAAATCAGCGGTTGCCCTGGTATTGGCCATGATTTCCTGAAATGATTTTACAAAACCCATAGTCCCTCCTTAATAAAAATCTAAAAACTAGTGTTATATAACTACTGTTATGGCTATATGTCAAACTATTTCCTTTGCCGGAGAGATTCGGTGTGAACAATCTTGTATCCTGATTTCTTCGATTACTAGTAACTGCTCAGGTAGGTAGGAGCCCTGAAAGAAATGCCTTTGGGGTGCTGAAGACTGTTAGGAAAAGCTGGAATATGGCGCACTTTGAAGGCATGTTTGATGCGAAGATTTGCTGTTTCTTCGCCAAAGTGCGGGAAAAAGTGCTTTTCGGGTTCCTTCAGCCTTCAGCCTAAAAAGCTTCAGCCTGACTACGTGAATAGTTATGATTACTATTGTATTATTTCATACCGACCCTGGCCGCAATAAGCATGGGGTCCCACACCGGGGAAAACGGCGGGGCATAGGCCGTATCGAGGGTATAGAGTTCATCGAGGCGCATGCCCTGGGTAATCGCTGCCACCAGGGCGTTGATCCTGAGAGCTGAGCCGGTCTTGCCGATGATCTGTCCCCCGACGATCACCTTGGATTCGTCTTCAAAGTAGAGCTTGAGCCACAGGTCCGATGCCCCGGGGAAATACCCTGGCAGGTTCTTGGCCTTGATCTTTGAGAAACTGATGTGCCGCAGCCCATACCGCTCGATGTCCGCCTGACCGATCCCGGTCTTGGCGATCTCATATTCAAACACTTTTGTCACTGCTGTGCCGATGATGCCGGGAAACGGTTTCAATTTCTCGCCGTTAAGCTCGCTGACAATATTCTCACCGCACATCCTGCCCTGGCGGTTGGCAGTGAGTCCAAGGGGAATGAAAACGTGTTCGCACAAGAGCCTGTGGTATACCGTAGAGCAGTCGCCTGCCGCATAGATGTCGGGGTCCGAGGTCCTGAGGTAGCGGTCCACTTTGATCGCCCCCCGCGCACCGAGTTCGAGGCCTGCCTGAGCAGCGATCTCCCCTCTGGGGGCAACCCCGATGCTCATGAGAACGCAGTCCGTCTCCACCAAAGAGCCGTCTTCCAAGAGTACGGAACGAACATGGTCATCCCCCTCGATGCCGACCACCTTTTTGCCGGTGATGATCTCAACCGAGTTCTTTTTCATCTCTAAGGCCACAAGCTCGCTCATGTCCTCATCCATGATGGCCATGATGCGCGGCATGGCCTCTATAACCGATACCTCCATGCCGACGTCCCTGAAGGATTCCGCCACCTCTACACCGATGTAGCCTCCGCCGATAATCACGCCCTTTTTGGGTTTTTCCCGTTCAATGAATGCCTTGAGATCGATGCCGTCCTGGAATTCCTTCAAGGGGAAGACCCCTTTCAGCTCGATACCGGGTAGCGCTGGCATGATGGCACGGGCGCCTGTTGCAATGACGAGTTTAGCGTAGTCCTGCTCGAAGGTGGTGCCGTTTTCCAGGTTTCGCACCTCTATCTTTTTTTCCGCCCGGTTGATGCTCATTACCTCGTGGCGGGTTTTCAGATCGATGTTTTTTTTATGGATCGCATCTTCGGGATGCAGGGCAATCAGGTCTTCCTGTGTCTGTATCTGACCAGATACAAAGTAGGGCACACCTCAGGCGCCATAGGATATGTAGGCCTCTTTTCCGTATACAATGACCTCCTGATGGGGAAGTTGTCGTTTGATGGTGCTGGCAGCACTCATTCCCGCAGCCACGGCACCCAGGATAACAATCGGTTTCATGCGGCTTGTCCTCCTTGAAAAGTTGTAGGCTTTGATAACAAGTATAATGAATCTGTTCCGGCTGTCCAGTATTAGCAGCGGCATATCACCGGTGTTCGGCGAGTAAGGACCCAAGGGTTCACGTATAAACCTTCTATTTTTCCTGGTGGTTCTGTGTCCATATGGCTTAAAACCGAGTGCTTGCGGGTATCAAACCCCATATGAAATCTTCTCTTTTCGGGTATGATTACCAGGCCTCTAACATCACGTTGATTTTTTTATCAGCAGGAGTATAAAAGCCTCTGGATTTTTAACACCCGGGATATTGCTGAGAGAAAGGAACACTCATGAAAGGAAACATCGGTCCATGCATTATTACTGTTGTATTTTTATTTCTTGTACCAAGCTGTCTGTTTGCCGATTCTGCTACTGTACAAAATGATCATCTGGCCCTTACCGGCAAGATAACAAACCTGAGAGGTAACGCTGTAGGGGAAGCGGGAATAGAGATTTTCTTGAATGGGAAGATTCTTGAGGCGCAAAAAGGACTTCGCAGTTCCGATAGCGGCACCTTTGAAACGGATATTACTCTTGATTCCAAGGTGTTGGAGACGGGAACGCTGGAGATCAGGGTGAGCAAACCGTCTTTTAAGACTGTCGGTCCTGTTGAAATACAGCATGTCCTGAGGGACCCCAACTGCGGGAATGCCTCGGGAGAATACCTTGCCTACAGTTTGATACAACTTCCGCGGTCAATAACCCCTGCATTCTGGATTGCCGCCTGTGTGCTGCTGGTGGTGTATATAATTATCGCACTGGAGCTGATGCACCGGACGCTGGCGTCCCTGTTCGGGGCGTCGATTATCCTGTTCATCTCGTACACTGCGGGGACCTTTTCCCCCGACTACTTCATTCTGTCTTTTGAGGACGCAATCAGTGCCATAGATTTCAATGTGATCGGCCTGCTTATGGGCATGATGATGATCGTGGGGGTTTTGAAAAAAACCGGGGTGTTCCAGTGGTTGTCCTATAAATCCTATGAACTGGCAGGGGGCAATGTCTTTGTACTGGGGCTTATCCTGATGCTGGTGACCGCCCTGTGTTCGGCACTGCTGGACAATGTCACCACCATGCTGCTCATGATCCCGGTAACTATCGAGATTGCATTGACCCTGAAGATCAATCCGATCACATTACTGATGCCCGAGGTGTTTGCCTCCAATGTGGGTGGTACGGCAACGCTTATCGGTGACCC
>CAYRCP010000153.1:0-5116 GCA_964422755.1 uncultured Bacteriovoracaceae bacterium
ATTTTTGCCGAATCGGAGATCATCTCGTTTTTATCAGAGGGCAGGTCAAAAGAGGATATTATTGCCGGAATGCACAAGTCTGTTGTCAAGCGCATCGTTAACATGGGCCGCGCAGGGCAGATCTCGTTTGAGGAACCGATCGTGTTTACCGGGGGTGCTGCAAACAACATCGGCATGGTTAAGGAGTTCCAAGACATGCTGGGTAAGGAAATTCATACCATAGATAAACCGCAATCCACAGCCGCACTCGGTGCTGCCTTGTTTGCCCTTGAGAAGTTTTGTGCAGCGCAAGGTGTAGATTTCGAAAAGATACGGTGATCATAGAGCGGTTTCTTTGCAGGATAGTCAGATAAAACGTGACTACTCAGGGCACCTGACTACGTGAGTAGTTACGATAAAACAAAAATTTATTATGGACGCACGAGAATAATAACAGTATAATTTCCATACAGAAATATTTACAGAGAACAGGAATTATTAAGGTGCACTTTAAAAAGTGCACAATCATGTAATTTCATTTTCTTACCGGAAGGGCTCCCCAAAAATGAGAAGAGATGTGCGGACAGGTGCGCATGAGGGCACCGAGGGGATGAATTTGATCATGTTGCTTCAGAAGAAGACAGGGGGAAACCGGTAATGATCAGTGATATATATGAAGAGTTTCTTGAGTTGGCAGGATTTGAGGGCCGGGAGCTTAAGGATACGCTTCCGGAGTGGATAGAGGCTTCCAGGAGGCTCGGGCTCAGTGAGGAGGATGTGCGTTTTGCCACCAGGGAATGGATCCCGACCTATTTTGACACCGAGCTCAAGGGAATCAGGAAGTTGATCGGTGCATTCATACGCGAGGCTATCGATCTTACCAAGGCCAAGGAATATAAAGCCGAAGGGGTAAAAGTTCTCTATGGTATACTGCCTGCTATCACCTCAAATTACATGGCCATCAAGGACAGCGGAGGCGACAGGGTGTATGTCAGTTTTCCTGACATCTTTCTGGTTACGGTTCTGAATGGATTTTTTCATAAGGTCAACGCGTATCTGGAGACTGCCGAGACACACGGTATGACCTATGGCTGCCGCCACTGTGCCCTGAACAAGACCAGGATTTCAGCCAGGATGCTCGATGTGATTCCTTCGCCGGATGTCATATGGACGTGGGGATATGTCTGTGACGAGGGTCCCAAGACCGATGAGTTTATCAATTGCATGTGCGCTTCCGATTGGGACGTGCTCATTACACGCCTGCCCCACGATACCCTTTTCGGCGAGAAGGACTTTGAGAATGAACGCAGGATCAGATATCTGGCCCGGCAGATGGAACATGGGTACGAATCGGTCCAGGAAAAAATCGGGATCGAGGTGACCCCGGAGAGCATAACGAATGCTTCGGGATTATTTCGCAGCTATGGCGCAAAACTTGCTGAGCTTATATCCCTGGTCTGTTCGGCAGATCCGCAACCTTTAGGCGGTACAGAGCTCTCCCTCTTCGGTTATCCTATGGCAATGCCCTTTAACACCGGTTTTGAGTACGTGCTCGATGCCCTTGGAACGACTATTGACGAAGTCAAAGCGCGGATCGCAGAGGGTAAGGGAATTGTTCCGGAAGGCGCGCCCGCTCTGGGGTGCTATTTCGTATCCGCACCGGTTCCCTGGATCAGCAAGATGTTCCAGACTAACGGGGTGGGGCTGACCTTCAGTCTCAACATGACCCCAACGAAGAAATTGCTCGAACCCTCGAAATACGATGATCCCTACATGGCAGCAGCGGAGACCTGGCTCAAACGGCCGCAATCAGCGAATATGGGATATGAGATTGAAGCAAGTTGTGAAAAGGTCAATGCCTACAATCCGGATGGTATGCTCATGGGATCGTATGATTTCGATCGCTGGCTGGGTGCCCATCAGAAGGTGCTCTCAATGGCGGTTGAGGAAAAAACCCACGTGCCGCATTTCTATATGGAGTCTGATTTCTGGGAGGATAGGGACTACTCCCAGGAGGCTCTCAGAACGCGAATTGAGAGCATCTGCCAGATTGTAAAGATGAATAAGATGATGAAATCCTCGTGAACCATCCAAGCAATGCACCACACAAGGAGGAAATGATTATGCAGGAGTTATTACAGGAATTTGCAGATAAGGCGTTCAGCCGCCCCCCCGAGTTGAAAGCACGCAAGGCTGAAGGAAAGAAGATTGTTGAATGTGTCGGGAGTTTTATTCCGCAGGAATTGGTGTATGCGGCAGGTGCAGAACCTTATCTCATGTGCCGGGGAGGAGAGCCTGAACCCACGGATGCGGCATTGCAGTACATGCTGCGTTTTCTGAATCCGTTTGCCAAGTCCCTTGCAGGGTACTATCTTCTGGGGATTGATCCGGTCACCCCGATCGCTGATCTGATAATCACCCAACAGAAAGATTGCCACATAGCCAGGATCTCGGAATTGATGGAATATCTCGGTCTCCCCATATTCAAAGTAGGCGTGCCGCCGGACTGGGAGAAGGATTTTGCCTTTGAATATTATCTGGAAGCTTTGCACCTGATGAAGGCAAGGCTTGAAGAACTCACCGGAGAAAAAGTCACCGAGGAAAAAATACTCGCTCAGGTGCAAGCAACGAATACGATTCACGAGCTTTTACGCAAGATTGATGAGCTCAGGGACATGGATAATCCCCCTCTCGGCGGATATGACTTCATCCGTATGAACCACTATTCGTTCAATTGCGAACCAAAGATCGCGGTTTCTCAGTTAACGAAAATCCTTGAGAAGCTTTCCCTGGCAGACGGTGCCTTTTCGAATCAAAGCCCACGGGTTTTACTCGCCGGTCATATCGTGGCCGTGGGTGATTACGTCGTTCCCAAACTGATTGAGGAATCCGGCGGTGTTGTCGTGGCAGAAATGCTCGATGAGGGCATGCGCGACTTTCGCGGCACAGTTGAACCCACCGGAGATATACTCAGGAATATCGCAGAGAGACTCTTCCTGCAGAGAATACCGCCGAGTGTATTTCAGCCGGCCTGGAAAAAGCGATTTGATTACATGGAGACGATTATTCATCAGCGACTCGTTGATGGGGTGGTCTGGTATCAACTTTCCTTTGATGAAATCTACGACATGGAGGCTGCATGCATGTCAAAATGGTTGTCCGATCTGGGAATTCCGTTTTTGAAACTGGAGTCGTCGTACGAGTATTCGCGAGAGCACATGGGGCCGCTCACCACACGAGTCGAGAGTTTTATCGAGGCAATCAGGGAACAGAAAGGATGATGTGATATGAAACAGGATAGTTATGCCGAACTTCTGTCTTTGGCCGGGTTCGAGGGTTCTGAACTCACCGATATGCTGCCTGATTGGATTACTGCGGCAGGGAAACTCGGATTGTCCGAGAATGATGTGAGACATGCTGCTCAGGAGTGGATTCCCGCTAATTTTGATATTGAACTCAAGGGAGTCAGAAAATTGATCGGTGCATTTCTTCGTGAAGCCATCGATCTCACCAGGGCAGGACAGTACAAGGCAGATGGCGTGAAGATTGTTTATGGCATACTCCCTGCGATTACCTCCAATTATCTGGCAATCAAGGCCAGCGGTGGTGACAAGGTGTTTGTCAGTTTTCCCGACATCTTTCTCGCTACCACATTGAATGGATTCTTCCATAAAGTGAACAAATATCTTGAGACTGCTGAAGCAAGCGGCATGACCTATGGCTGTCGCCATTGTGCGCTGAACAAGACCAGGATAGGGGCCAGGTTATTGGATGTGATTCCCTCACCGGATGTGATCTGGACCTGGGGCTATATCTGTGATGAGGGGCCCAAGACCGATGAGTTTATGCAGCATATGTGCGCGTCCGACTGGGAGTTCATCATTTCCCGTCTGCCGCATGATACCCATTTTGGCGAGAACGATTCAGAAAACCAAAGAAGAGTAAAATACCTGGCTCAACAGATGAAAGACGGATACAGGTCTGTCCAGGAGAAGATAGGGATCGAAGTGTCTCCCGAGAGCATCTCCGAGGCTGTCGGGGTTTTTGGAAGTTATGCAAAAAAGCTTTCCGAACTTATTGGAATGGTTTGTAAAGCAGATCCACAGCCCATGGGCGGATCTGAGCTTGCATGCTTTGGATACCCTCTGTCCATGCCGTTCAATACCGGATTTGACCATGTGCTGGATGCACTGGAGACAACAATTCAGGAGGTTAAGGATCGGATAAAAAAGGGAGAGGGCATCGTCCCGAAGGGTTCTCCCAAACTGGGCTGTTATTTCGTGTCCACCCCTGTTCCCTGGATCAGCAGGATGTTCAGAGACAATGGGGTTGCACTCTCCTTCAGCGTGCTGATGACCCCGACACTGGCCCAGCTTTCCCCGCCGAGCTACGATGATCCCTATATGGCGGCTGCTCAGACCTGGCTGCGTAAACCCATCGGTACCAATCTGGGTTACGAGATCAAGGTCACCAGCGAGCGGGTACGGCAATATGAGCCGGACGGTATGCTTATGGGTTTTTACGACTTTGATCGCTGGCTTGGAGCTCACCAGAAGATTATGTCACAGGCTGTGGAAAAGGAAACCGGTATCCCTCATTTTTATATGGAATCGGATTTCTGGGAAGACAGGGATTATTCTCCGGAGGCGCTCCGGACACGGATAGAAAGCATCTGTCAGATCGTGAAGATGAACAAGATGATGCAGGGATAATGTGACAGTTACCCCTTTTTTCTCTGAAGCAGGAGGGTCGCGTCCGAGGGCCTGACATAGATGGGGTTGACCACTGCTGTATGATCCTGCATTTTTAGGCGCAGTGCCATCATGCCGATCACGGATGCCCTGGGAGCCCACAGGTTCTTAGAACCCTTTTGGAACCGGTTTCCCAGTGATGAGGCGAAGATGTCTTCATAGAGATCGATCCCGTTTCCAACAAAGAGTGTCTCGTCCTGAACGAAATCCGTCACTTCATGGGGATGGATGTTCATATAGCTCGTCTTAAGCGACCCGTCAGGGGCGTACAATGCGCAGTAAATCTCTGATTTTCGTGCATCTATGACCGGCATAATGGGGAGTTGTGCAGGTAATGCCCCGTATGCCAGGGCGTCCAGCGTAGAGATCCCCATAAGCGGACACCC
>CAYRCP010000154.1:0-5090 GCA_964422755.1 uncultured Bacteriovoracaceae bacterium
CTCAAGGCGGTAGAGGCCAAGATAGGCGGGCAGTCTTTCCTGAGCCTGGGCAAGGAAATCGCCTATTACCACCATGAAAAATGGGATGGTTCGGGGTATCCCAGGGGTCTGAAAGGCGAGGAGATCCCCTTGTCCGCCCGCATCGTTGCGCTGGCAGACGTGTACGATGCCCTGACCTCAATAAGGGTGTACAAGGATGCCTATTCTCACGCCCAGGCCGCACAGATCATTGTGGAGGGCAGAGGTACGCATTTTGCTCCGGATATAGTGGATGCCTTCCTCGCCCATGAAAACGATTTTATGCGTATCCGGGCGGAGATGTTCTCGAATCCCGAGGAAAATCTCGGGCATGAAGGGTATGGCATGTAGGGTTTACAAAAGGTGCAAAGGGCCAAAGTGTTTTTTTTAAGCAAAGAAGACCGAGAACCTGCACTAGGCACAACCGGCTTCGCTTTCAGCTATGCCAAGGCAAGAAGGCACAAAGTGAAAAAAAGGAAGAAACCGGTCTACTCGACAATGTATTCCTTGCCACGTTCTTAGCTAAAACTGTTACTTGTTTGCAGTTACTACAATAATGTGGCCGGGCAATTCAATAAAGCTATTCTTCTGTCATCTCTGACTCTACTGATATAATCAGGTGTGGATTGACTGGATGAATCCATTTCCGTTAATTCCATCGAAAATATACTAGGGGAAAAGATAACAGCACTGTTTGGCGGCATCCATTCACGAACTTTATCTAGTATGGTTGTATTCTTCCATTCTCATAACTTTCGTGCGGATCGATCCGCTCAGAACATTCTCCATAAAGGCATCCGCCAGTCTTTTTCCTTGTTGTCTCGCCTCATTCCAGAATGCGATTCGCTCGACATCATGTCCTTGAAAGCGCACAAAATCATTCCTGTCAGGTATGCATCCATAAGGAAGACGAGCGATGAATTCCGGAGATGGAGCCAGGATGAGCATGTTCTTGAGGTATTCCGGTTCAGGTCTGCGCCAATGAAGGGATTTATCGAACCACCCTGGAATTAGCCTGCTGAAAAAATGTGGATAGAGGACTATACCCGTTTTCTCAACAGGCTAGAAAGATGAAGGATGATAGTCGAGAATCCCGCCGTCTCGATAGACCCCTTCATGTGCACCCGGGATGTTTTCTACCCCTTCCATCACCAAGGGAACGGAGCCGGAAGCAAAAATGGCCTGCCGAAAATTCTTTTCATCCAGAGGTACCCTCTGGATGGGAAACTCGCTTTTCTGAAATAATGACACGGGCTCACGGGAATCATAGAAGAGCGTTCGTTCAAAAAGCAAGGAGAGCAATCTCCGACTGACCCGGTTGGCAAGTGATGATATACTCAGGGCGAGAGCCTGCAGGAAGATTTTCCGGGCTGCAGTCAATCCCTTACACCTCACTGCGCAGAGGTTGAACAGCATTATGGGATGGGAAAGGATTTCCTTCACCCTTTCCTGAGGAAGGTATGATTCCAGTATTCGCCAACCTTCCGTTGTTACCTGCTCTGGTTTTGTTTTTGCCTTGTAGCGCTGGTGAATATAGGAGTGTGCCAGGATGTCAAGCGCAGACGCAGGATCATTCTGTGCCGCTGCGGCAAGCTTCCATGAACCGATCGAGGTACCGAAAAGCAGTAGTGGGTTTTTTCGACCCTTCAACCACTGGCTGAATATGGCCTTGTCCAGTTCGGAGATGATCAGCCACTTGGCGGCACCGGATGCACCTGCCACCACGGCGACATCCTCGGGATGAAGGCCTGCATCCTGAATTCGCTCCCACGCGTTGTGTCCGGCAAGAAAAATCAGATCATTCTTATTCGTCATTTTTCACCAGGGACCTGTTTCCCGGGTACTCGTTTCGGTGAACTTGAGGCTGGCGAATGATTCCTTCGTGTCCCTGTGCCCGGTTGATCAGGATCCGGCCGAACTCTACAAATGCACTTGCAGACAGGACCAGGGATTTGAGGATATCGGCGAATTTCAGGCGTCCCATGGCCTTGCGGTAGAGCCTCATCACAGATAGAATCTTCAGACGTGACCTTGTGTTGGGGCTGAACAGAAATGCAGGAAGCAACGAGGGGAAATAGCGCATGGCCTCATTCTTCATCACCTTTATTCGCTCAAGCATATACAAATCGATATCACGTCTGCCGGTTTTTTCATATTGCAACAGCTCCGCATTCCATGTCATGCCTTGGGCCTGTCTTTCTTCATAATCTATCACCGCCTGCAGATAACCGGACAATGCCGTCTTTGCCATATTGACGATAGAGGGACCTTTTCTCTCATAATTGCGTCGGAAGGCCTTTCTGAGATGGTTCACATGATCTTCGGGTTTTGGAATATTGGGATGTATGAAATTGAGCTCAGCAGCCCCATGCTGGTGGCGGTAGTGCACATTTTTCAGACGGAGTTCATTCTCGAGGTCTTCGTAGAGTGGAGTGCCGGGCCATGGATGATAGTTCATGAACTGTACAAGATCCGTGTCAAGATCGATAACCCATTCGATTTCCTCGTTTATCGTGTCTTTGTCATGATGATCATGGAAAAGGATTGTGGAAGCCAGCACTATTATTCCTTTTGACCTGAGTTCCCTGAACAGCTTCTTCAGATCAATCCCTTTTGTCTTGTCATGCAAATTTCTCTTGGATTCGACCCCCACCCATAGACGGGTAATCCCTGCTCTGACCAGAAAGTCGGTGCCGACCCGACGGATGTTTTCTGCAGAGGAAAAAGTCACAAAGGTATATGGACTGATTGTCGTTGTCATTTCATCAAGAAGCTCCCGGGCCCGTTGGTCGTGCTTGAGAAAATTCTCGTCAAGCACCATGAAGTTTCTTGCCCCCAATTCTTCTTCAGCCCTCTGGCATACATCAAACACTTCCCGGCCTCCGGAAAGCAGGGGAATGTGCTCCTTTTTAAACATATGCGAGGTAATGCAGAATCTGCAGCCGTTCTCACATCCGACCCCCGGGCAAATGACCGATCCGCGAGGTTTTGAGGGCATCCCGTATATATAGTTGTAGACAGGATTCTTGAGGACAGGATGGACGATCGGCGTGTCCGGGTTGTCGTCGAAGTAATTTCTGAACCATTTCACCCCTTCACCCCTGCAGCATTCATCGTGGGGAACTATTTTCTCAAGATCGGGAATGATGGTGCCGTACCCGCCAAGGATTATTTTCACCTCAGGATAATGCAGCCTTATGTATTCAGCCATTCTTTTGACTTTGAGCACATTGGGCACAATGAAGGAAATGGCAATATGCGTATAGCCATGATCGAGCTCGCTGACAAAGTCGTGCCATTCGGGGAAATCCAGTACAGTGCTTGGAACAGAGATGTTTTCTGCCAGAAGATAGAGCGCAAACGAGAGATATGACTGTCGTGGTGAGTGAACCCCCTGCTGGCGCGTAACCTGATTGTTCAGGAGCTCCATCTGCATGCCGAGTTCCTCGCCCCATTCATCCTTGATTCCGTATGGTCCGAACACTGATGAAAACAGAACTTTATATTTATTCATGACAACTCCCTATATTTTCAACTTTGATTATGAATGGAAAAGGATACTGTTGACCGATGAGAGTATTAACAAATTGGGATGCACCGTGGTGTTAAACTTCGTTAAATGAAATGTTAAAGTTTTGTAGATCTGCCCTCAATATGGATTTCCTCAAAAGAAGAATACGGGATATTCGTGAAATAATGACAGAAAAAGAAAGATAACCAGCTATTAGATGTGCTTTTACCCCAGCAACTATAATTTCAATATCAAAATAAGCCTACAACCGGAGCAACGTCTCTTTAACAACAACAGGTGCTTGTAAATTCCTTGTGGGCCGTGGTGAATCTCAGCACGAAAAATAGACTGCGTCAGGAGTGCCTTTTCACGTGGGCTCTCCAAAGTATTGAACCTGGTAGGTGGAAACCTCGAGCTTGCCTTTTTTCCATGCATTGGCATCAAGGCCTGCCTTGGCGCACAGATGTGCGAGAAATTCCTCCTTGCCGGGGAGCTGATCCCATACCTGGGGGAGGAATGTGGCACCGGCATAGCCGGAGCGGATAATCACGCCGTCGATTCCCGGCCGCAGTTTTGCCAGGAGATCTTTCGCATCTGTGTATTGAAGAGGGCTTGGATCGGTGAGGATACTGACCTCGATATCCAGGGCTTCCATCTCCGAAGGCGCTACCGGATGAAACCTGGGATCGTGGCACGCCGCATTGACGGCGTTGTGTTTCACCGCCTCCAGCACAGACTCGCGCGGTTCGAGAAAACCGATACATCCTCTGAGCTGCCCTTTTTTGTTCAGGGTGACGAAAACGCCGCGTTTTTCCTGGAAGGCATCTTCGGCGAGTCTCTCAGCCAAGGGCTCCGAGTCTTCGGCCTGTACGCCGAGGTGCTCCCGGATCGTTTTTCTGGCCAGCTTTACCAATGCCTGTCCCTGTTCTTTACTGAATGGTTTATTCATAGGACCCCCTTCTCGATCATAGCCTGCTTGCCTGCGATATCGCGGCTGTCGTCTGAATAAATGAACCTATTCTTCATCCTCATATATTTTTGTATACAGGTATCGAGAGTAGACGTTGGAATAGGAGGTGAACGCTTCATCCTCGGGAGTGGCTTCCATTATGGAGGAAAAGCCGATGAGTTTTGCATCCAGATCGTCGAGCATATGGAGCAGCATGGCCTCTTTGGTCATGGGCAGTTTGGGTGAGCCGAACTCGAGCTGTCCGTGATGCCCGAGGATAAGGTGCAGAAGCTGGAGCTTCAACTCTTTTGGAAAACCTTCGATACCGTCGATCTCCTTATCCGCCATGTGTGCCGAGAGATAGATATGCCCGATGAGTCTCCCCTCTGGGGTCATATCGATGACCTTGTTATATGAGTATTCGTATATCTTGCCGATGTCATGAAGGAGTGCCCCTGTCAGGAGCAGATCCTTGTTGATCCCTAGATGGGCATAGACCGGATAGAGGGCTTCGATGGATTTGAGCACGGACAGGGTGTGCTCCAGCAGTCCGCCGATGTAGTTATGGTGTATGCCCTTTGCCGCCGGAGCCTTCATATAGGCCTCTCGTAT
>CAYRCP010000155.1:0-5066 GCA_964422755.1 uncultured Bacteriovoracaceae bacterium
TTTATATGAAAGGTTTACGGACATGGCATAAGTTTTCTTGCCATTTTTGCAAGAACTTTACAACTTAAGGAACTACGTCTTCAGCCTAACAGCCTAACGTGAGCAGTTACAAATAGACTGAGAGTCCTGCCCGGCCTTCAATGGTTGGTCTATCCGATATAGGCTACCTTATGAATCTCCGCCGCAGACTTCCCAGTCCGATCAGCCCTACACCGATCAAAACCAGTGTTGCCGGCTCCGGCACCGGGGCTGGTGCGACTGCATTCACAAAGACCACCAAGTCGTTATAATCCCTGTCCCCCAGGCTCAGATCTTCAAAGGCATACATGAATAAGCGATGGTTTCCTTCATCGGGATTATTTAATAAAGCATATAATTCTACAGGCACTTCAAAGGCAACGAAGTGGTCGTTGCCGTCACTGTTCAATGAAGTATCGGAATACCAGAAACCCTGGTTGTTCCATCTCTCAAACAAGGTAAAGATCGCACCCTCGTCGGTGTCGAATGTGACTGTATCGTTATGCAAGCCAGGATCGATATCATTGACGAGCACGGTCTCTTTTCCATCGGCGGTTCGGTATCCAAACGACTGGCTGTAGCCTGCATACCGGATTTCCATGGTGATGCCACCGTTTGTCTCATACCACCACGCATCTTCAGCCTCATTACAGTTCCCGATACCATAAGCGGTAAAGAGCGCTTCCGAAGAAGCAATGTCGGTGCCGAGCACATCGTTCCAGATCTCAAAAAGATTCATCTCGTCGCCCAGATTGCTGACACTCCAGGGATCCCGTATTTCCATACCCTGCGCCTGCGCACTCAACCAAAAAATTATCAGCGAAAACAAAAAGAATATCAAAGCCTTTTTCATAGATGCCCTACTCCTAACCTCAATTCGTATCGCGTTCATTTAAGCAATATCAATGCCATGGCATTGTTTATTATAGTGTTTTGCATTGTTTAATTGATATCAGATACTTGTACTATATGTCTTTCGAACATAACAGCTTTTATGGGTATTATTTTACCCATTTGACGGTTTGTTTTCCATTCTCATGGGTAATTTACTTCCACTTTCTTATGTTTGATAATAAAACAAGCTAGTTATGTGGATGAATCCTTTTTGGCACGCTCCCAGATGCTGTCCATCTCTTCCAGGCTCATATCTTCAAGCCGGAGGCCGCGCTCTGCTGCCTCTTTTTCAATCTCATGAAACCGTTGCCTGAATTTACGGTTGGTTCTGCGCAGAGCCGATTCCGGATCAATCCCGTTGAATCTCGCGAAATTCACGATGCTGAACAAAAGGTCGCCAATTTCATCCTCGATCCGGTCCGGTTGTTGGGATTGCATCGCTTCGAGAACCTCATCAGCTTCCTCTTTAATCTTGCTCACCACTCCGGCTGCATCCGGCCAGTCAAAGCCCACTCGGGATACCACGGACTGGATCTTTCTTGCATACTGCAGCGAGGGCAGCGCATCAGGTATTCCATCGAGTATTGAGGTCCGCTGTTTTTTGTTCTCCTCTTTCCTCTTGAGCCGCTCCCAGTTTATGATCACCTCGCCGGAATCAGCAACATTCACATCACCAAACACATGAGGATGACGATGGATGAGCTTATCACAGAGATCGTTGATCACCTCATGGATGGTGAACTCCCCCTGATCTTTAGCAATAGTGCTGTGAAACACGACCTGAAGGAGAACATCGCCCAGCTCCTCCCGCAGGTGTTCGACATCATCACCTTGTATAGCATCGACAAGCTCATATGCCTCCTCGATCATGCACCGCGAAAGGCTCTTATGATCCTGCTCAGCATCCCAGGGGCACCCCCCGGGAGCCCGAAGCCTCTCCAGAATCTTCACCAATCTGTCAAATTCTTTCATCTCGTATCCCATGCCAGAAATTCAAACACATCTGCATCCACTGTATATTATATGCTTGCGGCAACAGACTACATACATGCCATACCCCGCAAATTGCAAGTTCAGATGTAAAGACGTTCGAAACATCTCCGCATCAATGAGTTGTGTATTATAGATCATTGAGATGCCTGAGCTTCAATACAATCATCTACGCACAATATCATGCTCAAGCAACACGCTAATAAAACACCTGAACCTATGATAACTAATTTTGCATCCCATTATTCCAACAATCTTAATTATCCCTGTATTCTTATCAAGTTATTACCTGAATTTCCCGATGTTATGCTTTGATATCTTATTGAGGGATAAGATGAGTAAGGCATGGAGAAAAACAAAACACCACATCCTGTTCTCATAAAATGAATGTGGGGGGGGGGAGTACTGCTATGAAATTACAACACTTACGTCTTCAAAATAAACTGATACTTGGAGGGATAGCTATTGTATTGGTACCGATGCTGATGGTTGCCTTTTTTTCTGTCATGAAGGCCTCCTCTCATCTCGAATCGGTTGCCAAGCAGAGCGCCAGAGAAATTGCTCAGAGTCTTGCCGATCTGACCGAAAAAACAATGTCCCAGGAACTGAAACTCGCAAAACAGATCTCGCTTGAAAATACCGTCATCAGCATGGCGAGCACGGTGCAGAGATTCGGTCTGGAGAACACCGGTTCTGCAGCGGAACAGCTGGTTATGATGCTCTCTCATGCAATGCGCGAGATCGGTGAAGAATACGAAGGAATCATGATCACGGATGAAAAGGGAATTGTCTATGCTGACGGCAGCGGAGGAAAAATGAAAGGCCGTTCCCTTGCAGACCAGGACTATTTTGCACAAGCAAAAAAAGGAACAGCCAATATCGGCAGCGCACTCAGGTCAGAGACCACCGGGAAGCTCGTTGTTCCCGTATGCGCACCGATCTTTACCGAATCAAAGAAATTCATGGGCTGCGTTATGGTCATCGTTCAGATTGATTATATCATGAATAAGCTTGCAGGCACAAAGATTGGCGAGACAGGATATGCCTTCATGATTGACAGACAGGGCATCATTGTTGCCCATCCAAACCCTGAATATATCCTTGCACTTGATCTAACCGATCATAGTGAACTGGAAGAACTCGCAGCGGACATGATGGCAGGACAGTCCGGCATAAAGGAATATACCTTTGAAGGTTCTCGAAAAATAGCAGCCTTTGCCCCTGTTAAGATAACAGGCTGGAGTGTTGGTGCGACTCAGCCAAAAAATGAATATCTTGCAGCAGGAAAAGAGATCCGTAATCTCATTGCATTGATCGCAGGGGTTTCATTGGCTTTCGTTACGATAATCATAATCTTTTTTGCCCGCGGTATAACCACACCTCTGGCCATGGGCGTTGATATCGCGAAAAAAATGGCACAGGGAGATTTCACCCACGCCATAGAGGTGGAACGACAGGACGAAATCGGTGCACTTGCAGAGGCATTAAGCGATATGGTAGCCAGTCTGGGCGCTTTGGTAAACAACGTAAAACTTATATCAAACGAGGTGTACTCTACGACCAATGAAGTGGCATCCGGTGCCGATGGGCTGTCACACGCAACCCAGGAGCAGGCTGCAGCCATAGAACAGATCGCTGCAACCATAGAGGAAATAGCCTCAGCCATCAAGATGAATGCATCAAACGCTAACCAGGGGCTGGACAAAGCAAAGATTACCAAAAACGCACTGAACAACAATCTTCAGCTCGGAGCCAGACTGACCCAGGCCATGGATGATATATACCAGTCATCAGGGAAAATCGAAGAGATCATTGCTACAGTAAACGAGGTGGCATTCCAGACGAATCTTCTTGCCCTCAACGCTGCTGTAGAGGCTGCACGAGCAGGAGAACACGGAAAAGGCTTTGCTGTTGTTGCAGAGGAAGTCCGCTCGCTTGCACAAAAAACAGCAGATGCATCAAAACAGATCAAGGTCCTGATCGAAGATACGCTCAACAAGATTCATGCAGGCAACGACTTGGTTATACTCGCCGACACATCCCTGAATGAGAGCGTCTCCTCTATGGATGAACTCTCCAAAACCATGGATGAGATAGCCTCGTCATCTGTTGAACAGGCTAACGGGGTTGATGAGCTGAATCGATCGATCTTACAAATAGAAACCCTTACCCAGCAGAATGCCACTACAGTTGAGGAGCTGGCGAACGCCTCCAAGAGCATGAACATGGAAACAAAGCAACTCTCGGAGATGATGAAAATATTCAAGACAAACCCGGAGCGAGAGGGAAAATACGCTGTAAGGAATGCCATCATTACCGGGGTTCTGGAATGATGGCACTTCTGCCATAATGCTCTCGAGATGGAACAATGGTGTGATAACCCACCCCATAGCCATGCAAAACCCCTAATAAAAAAAGGCAGGATCTTTTAAACCGATCCTGCCTCCCCCCCCCTTAACGCCTATGCCTGCTGTTTTTTGCCGAACTTTCGTATTACACCAGCAAAACCGATCAGGCCCGAACCGATCAGAAAGATCGTACTCGGTTCGGGAACCGGTGCGGTGTATTCCAGTGGATCGCTCTTGGAATAGAGCCATGCCCCGCAAAGAATTGTTCCTGATATTACAGAATCATCCTGAAGGGTGGTATACAATTGAATACCGGTCAAACCCGCTACACTACCAATACCCTCAGCAGCATAGGTATCCTTAGGATCAATGAAGCCGACCCAATAGCACAGAGAATCTGATGTATATGTTTCATCACCCAGCACATCCGTAAGTGACGAACCACTGTCTGCGGCCATGGAGCCAACCAGATACTCCATCTGATCGTTGCCAGCCCAATTCCATAATGAATAATTATGTACGAATGTGTCGATCTCGTCTAATGTCCATCCGGTAAATGTTCCGGGATCATACCAGTATAACCCGGTTTTACTATCATGGAACAATGCCCCATCTACCCCATAATCAAGGAGATCAGCATGCAAAAGCGTACCAGTGAACAACACGCAGATCACACCGAACAAAAAAAGCAAAAACTTTTTCACTCAAACATTCTCCATGTAATTTAACAGCATCATTGATGCATGTAACGATAATCTTCTTGGTAGTCCCCGGAATATTTTATTGGGCTGCGTGATTGAACAATCCCGCAGAACC
>CAYRCP010000156.1:0-5066 GCA_964422755.1 uncultured Bacteriovoracaceae bacterium
CAAGGCTTTCTTTACCTCTATTATAGGCATGCCAGAAGGCAAAACAATATCCGGTGCGATTTCAGCAAGCGGAACAATGACAAACGAGCGTTTCTCCATACGCGGATGCGGCACCTTCAGGGTATCGGTTGACACGTATATTCCTTCCAGGAGGATTATGTCGATATCGATCGTGCGAGGAGAATGCACGTATGGCCTTTCTCTTCCAAGGTCCTTTTCGATCATCAGACAAACACGAAGAAGATCTTCCGGGCTCGCCGCAGTCTCAACGAACACCACCATATTGAAATAATTTTTCTGCTTGCCGGGAACTTCGACGGGTTTTGTCTCGTATACACTGGAGGATCGGATGATGCGCACACCGTTATTACTCAGCGCATCCAGCGCCTCATTGAGATACATCAACCTGTCTCCCTGGTTAGACCCGAGAGAGAGGTAGCCCTTCATCACCTCACCTTGTTTTTCAGGACGCCGATGCCCTCGAGTTCTATTTCTATCTCATCGCCGGGATTCATGGGACCGATTCCCGACGGCGTTCCGGTGGCAATAACATCGCCCTTATTCAAGGTCATGATCCCCGAGATGAACTCGATGAGTTCGAATACGGTAAATATCAGGTTTTTTGTGCTGGAGGACTGTTTGCATTCCCCATTGAGGTGCGATGTTATTGCAAGTGCATGCGGGTCCCCAATATCGGTTTCGATCCACGGGCCTATCGGTGCAAAGGTGTCGAATGACTTTGCACGGGTCCACTGGCCGTCCGAGACCTGAAGATCCCGGGCCGTAACATCATTCAGACAGGTATATCCGAGAATGAACTCACGGGCATACGATGCCTTCACATCCTTGCAGGTCTTGGCTATGACCACGGCGAGCTCTGCCTCATAGTCGACACGGGTGGACTGGGAGGGATAGACGATATCGTCAAGCGGGCCGATCACACTCGTTGCCGGCTTCATGAACAGGATCGGTTCCTTTGGGAGTTCAAGGCCGAGTTCTTCGGCATGGTCCCGGTAGTTGAGTCCCACGGCAACGATCTTGCTCGGGAGTGTGGGTGCAAGAAGCCGTTTGACCTCCACCTCCCCCCTGGACTTTAAGGTTTCCGGATCGCACTGGTGGTATTCGCTGCCATCTTCACTTTGGTACCAGACAACGTTTCCATCTGTAGTGAGAGCCCTTCCGATCTTCATCTTACAATCCCAGAACGTCGATCATGGAATACAGACCCGGTTTTTTGTCTTTCAGCCAGCGCACCGCCCTCAACGCTCCTCCGGCAAAATTCTGCCTGGAGTGAGCCTGGTGTTTTATCTCGATGCGCTCATTGTTTCCGGCAAACAGCACGGTATGATCCCCCACAATGTCTCCTGCCCGAATGGTCTGGATACCAATCTCACCATCGGGCCGTGCTCCGATAATGCCGTGACGTTCATAGCAGGCATGATCTTCCAGGCGTACCCCCTTCGCCTCGGCAATAGAGCGGGCCAGGCCCAGAGCAGTTCCGGACGGGGCATCCTTCTTGAGCCTGTGGTGCGCCTCGAAGATCTCGACATCATAGTCTTCTCCCAGAAGTTGAGCGAGTATGGCAGCTGCCTTGAACATCACGTTCACCCCGATGCTCATGTTGGGCGCCATAACAACAGGAGTAGCGGTGGCACAACTTCGTATCACCGAGAGTTGATCTTCGTCAAATCCTGTTGTGCCGATCACCAGCTGCTTTGCCTTGCTCTGAGCATAGCGTGCTGTCTCAACGGTTACCACTGGCAGGGTGAAATCAATGATAACGTCACAGGAAGCAAAGGCCTCTGTAAAATCAGAGCAGATCTTTACCCCCGGCAGATCTCTCCCGATAACCGTGCCTGCATCCTTGCCCAGCAGGGGGTGACCCTGTGCCTCGAGCGCACCGGCCAGGACCAGATCATCGGCATCAGCGATTCCCTGAGCCAAAAGAGATCCCATCCTGCCTGCAATGCCCACAACACCTGCATGAATCATCGTATCAACCTCCATTCCTTCGTCGAGAAACAGCTTATATGCATCCGTACTTTTTCAGAACACCCGCGAGCTTTGCCTTGTTTGCCTGGGCCATCTCGCACAGCGGCAGCTTGAACTCCTCGTTGATCTTCCCCATTATGGCAAGTGCTGTCTTAACCGGGATCGGGTTGGTTTCAATGAACATTACCTCGTTCATCTCCAGGAGTTCATAGTGGATTTTCTGTGCAGTCGAGGCATCACCACCCTGCCAGGCGCTGATCATACCGGACACCTTATCGGGCAGGATATTTGCCGTCACCGAAATAGCACCGGTCCCGCCCACCGAAAGAATGGGCATGTTCAGGGCATCCTCTCCGGAGAGAAGACAGAAGTCTTCCGGGGTATCCCGTACAATGTAGGAACACTTCACCAGATCGCCGCTCGCCTCTTTTATCCCCACGATCGTATCGATCCTGGCCAGAGAGGTGACAACCTCTTCGCTCATGTTCACCCCGGTCCTTCCCGGCACATTGTAAAGAATCTGGGGGATATCGCACGCAGCAGCCACTGCGGCATAGTGATCATAGAGACCCTTCTGGGTGGGTTTGTTATAGTATGGCGTAATCAGCAGTGCCGCATCCGCACCGGCTTCTTTTGCGTGTCTGGTGAGCCTGATCGCTTCTGCCGTAGAGTTGGAGCCGGTCCCTGCGATAACAGGCACTCTCCCTCCTACCTCTTCGACGCAGATATCAATTACCCGCTCATGCTCTGTATGGGAAAGGGTTGCGGACTCTCCTGTCGTGCCGCACGGCACGATCCCGGAAACACCACCGTTTATCTGAAAATTGATGAGCTGCCTGAACGCCTCTTCATCAACCTTCCCGTCTCGAAACGGTGTTACAATCGCTACTATTGCGCCTGAAAACATCTCTCACCTCCGCGAAGCTATCGTATTATATCCGGAACGATCTCTCCGGATATGAGGTCTTCGTATGACTGCCTTTTTAATACCACATAATAGTTTGCACCATCCACCAAAACCTCCGGCGGTTTTGGGCGTGAATTGTAGTTGGAGGCCATGGTATACCCGTATGCACCCGCAGACATGACCGCGATCATATCCCCCCGGGCGAGCTTCGGAAGATCCCTGTTCTTTGCAAGA
This sequence comes from uncultured Bacteriovoracaceae bacterium, assembly GCA_964422755.1. Lineage (GTDB taxonomy): Bacteria > Desulfobacterota > Desulfomonilia > UBA1062 > UBA1062 > DSAD01. Next base: position 3,134 of record CAYRCP010000156.1, read on the forward strand.
AAATCGCTCGACTCACAAATAGGCCCCACCACGTCGGCCGTTTCCGTGTCTCCCGCCTGTTCCTTCAGGGGTTTTATATCGTGGTATGCATTGTACAGAGCCGGCCGCATGAGATCATTCATGCCGGCATCCACAACGATAAAGGTCTTGGCCTGTGTCTCCTTGCGGTAGAGCACATTGGTGACGAGCACCCCTGCGTTGCCCACAATTACCCTGCCCGGCTCGAATATGAGTTTGAGGCCCAGGGCCCCCACGGCTTCGAGAATAGCCGAGCAGTAATCCTTCGGCAGCGGCGGTTTTTCATCGGAATACGTAATTCCAAGACCTCCGCCGAGATCCAGATATCTAAACTCGATCCCCAGATCCCCCAGATTCTCAACCAGAACCTTGAGCCGTTTTGCTGCATCGATGAACGGGCTCATATCCGTGAGCTGGCTTCCGATGTGGCAGTCGATCCCCACGATCTCGATGTGCTCCATATCCTTTGCCCGCAGGTATTGCGCCATGGAGCCCTCGATATCGATCCCAAACTTGTTGTCCCTCATGCCTGTGGAGATATAGGGATGGGTCATGGGGTCCACATCCGGGTTCACCCTGATGGAGATGGGAGCTTTTTTCTTCAGCTGACCCGCCCGCGCATTGATTACCTCGAGCTCCTGTTCGCTCTCGATATTGAACATCATGATGCCTGCATGTATTGCCATGTCGATCTCTTTGGTGGTCTTACCCACGCCCGAATAGACAATCTTGTTTCCCGGGATACCTGCCTTGAGCGCCCGGTAGAGCTCTCCGCCGGAAACCACATCCGCGCCAAGGCCCTGGCGCGCCATAAATGCCAGAACAGCAAGGCTCGAATTTGCCTTCAGGGCAAAACACGTCTGATGGTCAACATGTTCGAGGGGATCTTCAAAGGCACGGACATGCCTTGCAAGCGTGGGGAGGCTGTAGCAGTAGAACGGTGTCCCGACATCTTGTGCAATATCGCTCAGAAGCACATCTGCGCAGTAAAGATTTCCCTGTTTGTACTCAAAATCATGCATGTTCTCTTTTCTCCTCTGTGTTCACGGCTCACAGCTTGTGATTATCACGACAAAGGGTATCCTTCCCCTGCCAAACGTCGGAATCTTATTCATGTTCGTGTCTATTTGCGGACAATGTTTGCCTGAGTCATCCAGGAGGTAGTTCCTTTTTCAAACGCAACCCGGTAAACCATATAATCAGCATTCGGGTTTTGATCCTTCAAGAGGACTACACCGGGCTCGGTTATGGAGCGTTCATCCCTTTTTTGCAGGTCATCGACGCACGAAGGACATATGCCCTTCGGCTTTCCCAGGAGAAGTACCATCCCCTCGGACACATTGCACCTTGCCCTTACCACCACCGTGTCTCCATCATACCTCATGGAGACGATCTCCACCGGGTCGGGCTGCCCGGGTGGCAACGGCGGCAGCTTACGCCCGCAGCCCATGCATGAAAGCACCATGAGCCCGAAAATTGCTGCTATCCTAAGCTTTGTTCCCAAGGCCCGTTAACCTTTCCCGTGCCTGGCTTAAGGCCTGCTGCACGTTTTCCCGTGCCGTCCCGCCAAAGCTCGTTCTCCTGTCCACTGAACCCTGCGGGCTGATCACGGAAAAGATCTCGTCGTCAAACATCTTCGAATGAACTCTGAATTCGTCCAGGCTCAGATCACTCAATGTTTTTCCTTCGTTGATAAGTTCGGCGATCAATTCACCGGTTATGCGGTGGGCCTCCCGAAATGCGACGCCTTTTTCCACCAGAAAATCAGCAACATCGGTTGCCGTGATAAAGCCTTTCGCAAGGGAGGCATTCACGGCCTCTTTGTTGATCTCAAGACCGCCGATGAGCCCTGCCATCAACTCGATGCAGTGCATGGCCGTATCGAGGCTTTCGATCACCGGACGCTTGTCTTCCT
>CAYRCP010000157.1:0-5038 GCA_964422755.1 uncultured Bacteriovoracaceae bacterium
GCCGCCAAAAAGCGAGACAACGAAGGCTCCTGTTTTATTTTCCGCCGCTGCGTTCCCCGGCAGAAAGATTACGAGCATGACCAGCGAGAGTAGCATGAATTTTATAACGCGATACATCTTTTTCCTCCTTTGCCCTTTGGTCGTATATTTTTGTATTTGCAAATAAAACTAATGGGGCGGCATGGAAAAGCAAGTGGCATTGAAGATCTTATTGCAGAAATGATGCAGGGCCTTGGGAGGATGCGTTTTCTGCATGCTTGTGCAGTATCAGGCAGAGCGGAAACCCCTCACAGGGCAGATCAGGGGCAGGGTGCGTGTTTTTAAGAAAAACAACGCTGACCATAGTTCTCCCGCCGGGATGTACCGAGGAAGAACCTACTCCGCGCCGGGGTTCCTTCGACGTATTGATTGAATCACTTCGTCGAGCTGTTGAAGAAAACGTGATCGGTCACGCTTCTTCAGCGGCGGCGGCCCGCCGGTTATCTCTCCTGCGCCCCGAAGCTCGGTCAACAGGTCGCGAATCGCGACAGCCTCCCCGATGTTGTTTTCCGTGAACAGTTTTCCGGTTGAACCAAGAACATGTGCGCCTTTCTTGAGGCAGCGGCTCGCGAGCGGAATATCAGCGGTGACCACGATGTCGTGAGGTTGCACGTGCTCGACAATCCAGTCATCTGCCGCATCGAGCCCGTCATCTACAATTTCGAGGGCAATCCGTCGTTCATCGGGAACTCGCATCCAGGAGTTGGCAACCAATGTGACATCAAGGTGATATCGTGTTGCGACGCGGTACACCTCCGGTTTGACCGGGCACGCATCAGCATCGACAAAGATATGCAGCAAACTTTTACCCTCCCATCATCCGGGATCTTGTCCGGGCGTCACCTGACGCAGAGTTAACGTGCATTTCTTTTGCACAGCGAAAAGATGACAAGTGAAACTGATTGTATTCGAAGAAGTTAATTATGTACAAGTGTTTTAAAATAATCAGGGACCTTTGCCTCAAAGGTCATCGCCTCTTTTGTATCGGGATGTATTATTGTGAGAGAGGCTGCATGAAGTGCAAGTCTCTTACTACCCTTTTCCTTTTTCCCATACATTTTATCTCCAGCTACAGGACAACCCTTTTCCGAAAAATGGACCCGGATCTGATTTTTCCTGCCGGTAAGCAGATAAATTTCAAGCAGACTGTATTTTCTGGATTCTTTGAGAACTTTATACCGGGTTTGAGCAAGCTTACCTTTTTCAGGATCATTAACGGAATACATTCTATGAATACTGTTTTCTGCAAGATATGAGGTGATTACCCCCTCCTTTTGCGATAACGTTCCCTGTACAACGGCATAGTATTTCTTTGTAAATTTCTGCCACTCTTCCTGAAGAAAACGCTTGGCATGTTCGTTTTTAGCAAAAACGATAATACCGGAAGTATCTCTATCCAGGCGGTGCACGATAAATACGCGGTTTCTTGATTTTTGATTTCCTTTTCGCACGTAGGTAGTTAAACGATAATAAGCGGTATTTTCACTGACTTTTTCAGTACTCACGGTTAAAAGTCCATTCATTTTATCCACAACCAGAATATCATGATCTTCATAGAGAATGGAAAGCCCCCTGGGCTGATATCTTTTTGGGGGGCTTTTAAAGGGTTTTTTAATTTCCTGCATAATGTTTACTTAACATACTGAACTGCGAAAAAGTACTTCTGCCTTTTTGTTCAAGAACCGCCGTATAGAAACCCTTGACAGGTCTTGAGGGATACTTGCATTGCCCGAGTGTTCTGATTCTTCCCTTTTCCGCCCATTTTATAGCGCTCCGCTGCTTTTTGCGGGGCTTAAGGGGTAGTTGATTATATCCCGAGATCATTCCTGATAGTATTTATGGTTCTTTACAGTGAAGCATCCCTTTTTGGTGTACGCTTATTTCCAAGTCCATTGTTCTCACCACGAAGGACACGAAGAGGATTGGAAGACAAAACGTTTAATCACTCTCAGTTACACTTTTTTATTGAAGCTTGTCTCAAGGCCTGTCTTAACAACCGATGACTTTACTTGGGATGCTATTGACTTAACTATACACAGGGTAATCGAAAAGGAGGGTTCATAGGGATATGTTCCTTCGTGTACTTCGTGCTCTTCGTGGTATGATATCGCTGAGTATGCTCCTCAATGATCCAGGTATGCTTTACTGTGATGAGCCGTATTTTTGTTGATGGAGCCATTGAATCAAGACAGATGACCAAATTCCGGGCCTGTACTTTCCTGATAAGAGAATGCAGCTTTCAATGGCAGACCTCATAACCCTGTGCCTGCGCCCTATACTTCGTCGGCAGGGTCACCCATCGAGATTATCGCCGGTTTTGTCATGAATTACCGAATTTGGGGTTGCAATCCGCTGCTGTTTTATTCTAGAACCGAGATCCAATGGAAACCGGACATCCCTCAAGGACGGGCTCTGACGTTTTTACTTGGGCCATACTCTTCCCGGGGGGTACTTTTCTCTCCATATTTCATCCTCAACAAGAAGAAAACCAGTGAAAGGAACCCTATGAAGCTGCAGACCATTTCACAAAATGCGGAATGTTCGCTCTATGCTCTCCCCGCGGAGAAATCCTCTTTACTTACCAGTCTTATCGCATCCACTCCTGAAACACGGATGATCTGCAATGATCCTCTCGTCATAGGGGTTCGCTACACCAGGCTGCTGCAGTCGGCATGTACGCATATTCTGTCAATGCTGAAAGATCGGGAGTTGTTCGACATGACCGAGAGCGAGACCATCGTGTTCCACGTTCTGCGCGGCGGACTCAACTTCGGACTGCGCGAGGCACTGGCAGATGCCTATGGCTGGAACCGTCACGGATCGGCCTTCATCAGTGCACAGCGGGCCCGCGACAGCAAGGGTTCTGAAGACTGGCACATCACCGAGAGTGATTATAAAAAGGTCTATCTCTCCAGGGTATGCACCGCCGTGGTGGGCGACGTTGTCGCTACCGGTACCAGCCTCGAACACGCACTGCACGAACTGCTCAATGCGGTGGACCAGCAGGGTGCACAGCTCAAATCGCTCCTGTTTTTCACCTTTGGCGGTTCGCGAGCTCATGAGATCATCCGGGAGGTCGATGCGGTGTGCAGAGACCGTTTCAATGCCTATACCGGCTCCACAATCATTTATCTCGAGGGCTGCTTCAGGGTTGCCCAGAGAGACACCCCGCTTACGATCCGCATCACCGGTACCGATCTGTTGCGGTGCGGCTCCACCATGAGTGAGGAGTTTTTCGAATCGCACTATCTAAATCCCAGTTATCCCATTGAACGCTGCGTTATCTACGATGCCGGGTCCCGGGCATTCTGGCTGCCGGAATACCTGGGCGATGTGGAGGGCTACTGGCGGGAGACGCTGTCTCTGGCCGAAAAAGGAATGTCCTATGCCGAGTTGCTCCAGGAGCGCTTTCCCGAGTTGGATGGAAGCCGTTTCGAAGGTGTCGACCTCAAAAACGTATGCCTGCAGCAGCTTGCCAGGATAGAACAACACCATAGCTGAAATAAACAAAACCAAGGGAGAATGAATGACAACCGGAACCAATCATCACGACAGCGATTTTTCTTTACAGCATGTGCCATCGAAGGCCAAACGGGGTTTCTGGGCAATGTTTGTGGTAATGATGGGCTTCACCTTCTTCTCGGCCAGTATGTGGGCCGGCGGCAGACTGGGTGTGGGCCTCACGGCTGCGCAGTTTTTTACGGCCGTCATGACCGGGAATCTCCTCCTGGGGACCTATACCGGCACCCTGGCATATATCGCATCGCGAACCGGTCTGTCCACGCACCTGCTGGCACGTTATTCGTTCGGGGAAAAGGGATCGTACCTGCCATCATTTCTGCTGGCCATCACCCAGGTCGGCTGGTTCGGCGTTGGTGTGGCAATGTTTGCACTGCCGGTGCAGAAGGCTACCGGCATCAACCTGTACGCGCTCATCATCATCGGTGGTATTCTCATGACCGCAACAGCCTATTACGGATTCAAGGCACTGACCATCATCAGCATCATTGCGGTGCCTGCCATTGCGGTTCTGGGATGTTTCTCCGTGGGCAAGGCCGTCAGTTCGGCCGGCGGGATTGACCTGTTCATGGGCCTCACCCCTCAGGAACCCATGGCCATGAGTGTCGCTATCGGGGTATGTGTGGCATCGTTCATCAGCGGCGGGACCCTGACCCCTGATTTTACCCGCTTTGCCCGCACCAGCATCATTGCGGTATCCACGACAGTGCTGGCGTTTTTCCTGGGGAATTCACTCATGTTCATCTTCGGCGCTGTGGGAGCTGCCTATTTTCAGCAGGCCGACATCTCTGATGTCATGCTGCGGCAGGGACTCATTGTCCCGGCCATGATCGTGCTGGGCCTGAATATCTGGACCACAAACGATAACGCGCTGTATGCCTCGGGGCTCGGTTTTTCAAATATCACCAAGCTGCCGAAGAAATACCTGGTGATCTTCAACGGGTTTTTGGGAACGCTCGGAGCTATGTACCTGTACAACAATTTTGTGGGGTGGCTCGCGCTGCTCAACACCATGCTGCCGCCTATCGGTGCAGTGATCATTGCCGACTTTTTCCTTGTCAGGAGAGGTTCCTACCGGAACCTGGACGAAAACAGCTTCCAGCGGATCAGACCCACTGCCGTGGCAGCCTGGGTTATCGGCGTGCTTGCAGCGAAATATTCTCCGGGTATCGCCCCTATCAATGGGCTTATCGCGGCAGCTGCTGCGTATCTGCTGGCGGAAAAAATCTTTGTCCGGGTACTCGACAAAGAAGCCGAAGCAAATCCCGCGGTGGATTAGAAGGGGCAACTCCCGCTGCCCATTGATCTGTATGATTCAGTCGTGACCAGGGAGATGCCTCCGGCATCACCCGTCGCGGATGACTCTTCTATCCGGAACAACCTTGTCTGACCCCGGCTTCCTGGTGGCGGCCGGTTTTGTAGAGATAGTATTCGTAATCTCCCTCGTAGATGCGCATCTCGCCGTGGTCGATCTCGAAGA
>CAYRCP010000158.1:0-5036 GCA_964422755.1 uncultured Bacteriovoracaceae bacterium
TCCTGCCGAATTGTCAGGGCGTAGCCAAAAACAGAAGACCGACTTGTCAGGGCGTCTTGTCAGGGCGTAGTTGCAAACGAAGCCTGAAGTTGCAAACGAAGCCTGAAGTTGCAAACGAAGCCTGTAGCCGAAGGCGAAGACCGATTGAACCACCATTCATTGTGTGGTATGAGAGGTTAATAACTTAAGCAGGAGTGCAATGATGGGAAACTACACCTTTACCGGAACGGATTCATACATTCTTGATCATGAACTCTCAAAGATTGTGAATGCAAGCATCAAACTGGAAATGCCGCTGTTGATAAAAGGAGAACCGGGCACGGGAAAGACCCTCCTGGCCCACGCCATTGCAGAAAACCTGAAGATGCCGCTCATTGTCCTCAATGTGAAATCCAGCATGAAGGCAGTGGAGGCCCTTTACCAGTATGACACGCTGACCAGGCTCAACGACAGCCGGTTCGGTGATTCCAGCCGCGACGTGAGCACTATTGAAGACTACATCAAGATGGGCAAGATCGGCCAGTCGTTTTCAGCAGACGAAAAGGTGGTGCTGCTCATCGATGAGATCGACAAGGCAGATACGGATTTCCAGGATGACCTGCTCGATGTGCTCGACCAGATGTCTTTTGACATCATCGAGATAGACAAGACTGTGCGTGCAAAGAACCGGCCTATCATCATTGTCACCTCCAATGCCAAGAAAGACCTCTCCGACCCCTTCCTGGGCAGGTGCGTATTCCACCACATCGCATTCCCCGATCAGGAGATGATGCACAAGATCGTGCTGGCGCATTTCCCTGACCTGGACAAAAAAATTTCGGACGCCTGCGTGGAGACTTTTTATCGCCTCAGAAACCTCCGCGGCATCGAAAAAAAACCTGCCACCAGAGAACTCATCAACTGGATCAGGATCCTGCTCATGGACAAAAATTTCGACCCGAAACATCTCTCGAAAAATGATATCCCCTACCTCGGGGTGCTGTTCAAGAAAAGCGAGGATTACAAGAGTCTGAAGAAACAGATCGGCAGCAACTACCGGTAAGGCCTGCGCGCTATGTTTGTCCAATTCTTTTACCTGCTCAGACAAAAAGGGCTCCCGCTGTCCCCTTCGGGATTCCTGCGTCTCCAGGAGGCATTGCACAAGGGGCTCATTCTGTCATTGGACGATCTGTACTCGATCTCGCGTGCGATCATGGTCAAATCCGAGCGGTATTTCGATATTTACGACCGCGTATTTGCCCATTTTTTCCAGGGTGCGGAGCTGAGCGATGAGCTCACGGCAGAGCTCGACCTCGCCATCCGGTCCATGCTCGAGGAATGGCTGAAAGACCCTGAGGTGATGGCCGAGTTCCTGGGCATTGACGAGGAAACCCTCAGCAAGCTCACCCCGGAGGAACTCGAAGAGTATTTCAAGAAGAGGCTCTCAGACCAGACGGAACGCCACGACGGCGGAAACAAATGGATCGGCACCGGGGGAACCTCGCCGGTGGGGCATTCGGGCTATCATCCGGGCGGTATGCGCGTAGGCGGATCATCGCAGAACAAGTCGGCGATAAAGGTGGCCATGGAACGGAGGTACAAGGACTATACCGAAGACACCCGTCTCGGCCCGTCCCAGATATCCGAGGCCATGCGGCGGCTGCGCCACATGCAGCCATCCGGGCCCAAGGACAACCTCAACATTGACAAGACCATCTATGAAACCATGAAAAATGCCGGGGAAATCGAGATCGTCTTTGACCGGTCCTTAAAGGACAAGCTCAAGGTAATCCTCATGATCGACAACGGCGGCTTTTCCATGGACCCGTATGTCAATGTGGTCCAGGTATTGTTCAATCATGCAAAGAGCCAGTTCAAGGACCTCAAGATTTATTATTTTCACAACACCATCTACAACCGCGTTTGGGAGGATCCCACAAGGCAGTTCAAGTACCGGTTCATAGAGGACTTTACCAGGGAAGATCCCGCAACCAGGCTTATTTTCGTAGGCGATGCATCCATGGCACCTTTTGAGCTCTTCAGCCGCAACGGGAGCATCTACTATGGAAATGGGTCCGGAGCGAGCATCAAAAGTCTAGATCTTCTTGCAAATACATTCAAACATAGTGTATGGCTGAATCCGAAATATGCCTATTCGTGGCCCCATACCCAGACCATCGAGGCGATACGGGAGATATTCCCGATGTTTGAGATCACACTCAGCGGGCTGGAAAAGGCTGTTGAGCAGTTGATGAATAAAAATTGATAACGTGTGCGCCTGTAGCTCAGTTGGATAGAGCGTAGGCCTCCGGAGCCTAAGGTCGCAGGTTCGATTCCTGTCGGGCGCACCATATTTCTTTCTATTTGTACAGGTACGTAGTATTCGCCAATTCCGACGTGTAAAGGTTATGATAAATCTACTTGATCTAAACAGGGAAAGACTGGGCCTGGAGTTCAACGACAAGCCCTACAGGGCCGGCCAGATATTCAACTGGGTATACGGCAAAGGCATTGCCGATATCCGGGAAATGACCAATCTGCCCCGGCAGCTCCGGGAAGAAATATCTTCCCGGTTCACCATCACCTACCCCACGGTGGTGGACCGGCAGAGTTCTTCCGACGGGACAGAGAAACTCGCCTACAGCCTTTCGGACGGCTCTATCATCGAAAGCGTTCTGATCCCGGAAAAGGAACACTGGAGCATCTGTGTTTCCTCCCAGGTAGGCTGCTCCATGGGATGCAGATTCTGCTTTACCGCAACCATGGGCTTCATCAGAAACCTCGAGCTTTCCGAGATCATCTCACAGATTCTCTACCCGATCCATGCCTATCCGGACAGGCACTTCAGGAACGTGGTCTTCATGGGGATGGGTGAGCCCCTGCTCAATTATGAACATGTCCTCGAGGCAATACGCATCATGACGGACCCTGAAGGCCCCTGTATCTCCACGAGAAGGATCACTCTTTCCACCTGCGGCATTATCCCTGCGCTGAAATTGCTGGGCAAGGATACCCGGGTTGGGCTTGCCGTCTCACTCAGTGCAGCGACAAACGCGGTGAGATCGCGCATCATGCCCATCAGCAATAAATATCCCCTGGACGACCTCATAGAGGCACTCAAGGCATACCAGCTGCCAAACCGCAGACGGATAACCATAGAGTATGTCCTGCTCAAAGGCATCAACGACAGCTTAGCCGATGCACGTCAGCTCATCCGCACCCTCCATGGCCTCAAGGTCAAGGTGAATCTCATCCCGCTCAATCCATGGCCGGGGTGCGCCTTGGAGCCGCCGGATGAAAAAACCGTGCTGGCATTCGAAGAACAGCTCAAGGACAGCCCTGTTGCGGTAATGATGCGCAAGGAAAAGGGAAATGATATTCTAGCTGCCTGTGGACAGCTTGCAGGAGGAAACAAGAATGAACAAAAACAAACTGGTTGAATTCCTGAAAACCGCGGATGCATACCCGGAAAAACCTGAAAGCGTAACTCTTGTGCAGACGCATATCTCGTGGGTGTTCATCGGCAATAAGTATGTCTATAAGGTCAAAAAACCCGTAGACTTCGGGTTTCTCGATTTTTCGACCCTGGAAAAGAGGCGGTTTTATACCCATGAAGAACTCCGGCTGAACAGCAGGTTTTCCCCTGATGTGTATCTGGAGGTCCTTCCCATTTCAAGGATATCCGATACATACCGGCTCGGAGACGACTCCGGCATCGTCGAATATGCCCTCAAGATGAAGCGCATCGACGAAAATAAGATGCTCTATAAACTCCTTGAACAGGGCAAGGTCACCGGCAAAGACATGGCCCGTGTGGGGAAACATCTGGCAGCGGTGTACCGGCAGATAAAAAGCGACGATAAATCAAGATCTTTTGGCACGATAGATACCATTGCAACCAATGTAATCGAGAACTTTGATCAGACCAGAGCGTATATCGGCGGCCCCATATCCGCCGAGAAATTCGACGCCATCGAGAGGTGGAGCAAAGCGTTCATGAATACAAAAGAATCGCTCTTTGCCGAGAGGATCACCCAGGGACACATTAAAGACTGTCACGGCGATCTCCACCTGCAGCACATCTGCCTCGAAGATACCGGGATCGTTGTATTCGACTGCATCGAATTCAACGAACGGTTCCGCTTCGGCGATGTGGCATCCGATGTGGCATTCCTGTCCATGGATTTCGACTACAACGGCGAGAGCATGCTCGGAGATGCCTTTGTCGATGCCTATATCGAGGCATCAGGCGATCAAGGCATGCGGGATCTTCTGCTGTTCTACAAGGTGTACCGGGCATATGTCAGGGCAAAGGTCACCTCGTTCATGCTCGATGACAAGGGGCTGGACCAGGCGAAACAAAAAGACGCCTTTGAAGCCGCGAAAAAATACTACGACCTTGCATACGGGTATGTAACCGGTGAAGATTGATCTTCATATCCACTCGAAGAATGGATCGGACGGCAGGTGGAGCCTCGAGGATATCTTTGCAGAGGCCGACAGGAGAAAGATCGAGCTCATCTCCATTACAGACCATGACTCTATTGTCGCCCAAAAAGAAGCGCAGAGGCTGGCCGCCTCATATGGTATCCGCTACATCACCGGCGTTGAACTCAATGTCACGCACTCCCACCGGGAGTATAAAGACGGTAAAGCTCAATCTCTGGATTTCCTCGGTTACGGCATAGACATCACCAATAAAGAGCTGCTCGGCAAACTCGACGAATTGCGCACCTACCGGCAGGCCCGCGCACAAAAGATCCTTGCCAACATCAATGAAGAATTGAGCAAACAGGGGATACCTGAGTTTACCACTGCAGACATGGATGAAATCCAGTCCGGCGTGGATGGTGCGTTCGGCAGACCTCACATTGCGGCCTATATGATTGAACGGGGCATCGTCTCCCACAAGCAGGAGGCCTTCGACAAATATTTGGTGCAGTGCAATGTGCCCAAGATGCCGCTGAGCCTTAAAGAGGCATCATACCTGGTCAGGGCCTCAGGCGGCAAACTGATCCTCGCACATCCCAATGACCCCAACGGGACATCGCTTAAGG
>CAYRCP010000159.1:0-5028 GCA_964422755.1 uncultured Bacteriovoracaceae bacterium
AAATACCCTTGGGGTGCTGAAGGCTGTTAGTAGATACATTTTTCCCTTGTCTCGTTATCTTTTCCTAACAGTCTAATAGTCTTCAGCCTGACGGTCCGAATAGTGACATTTATGCCTGATGTGGCCATAAGGATTTCCCCTTGCTCGCAATTATGCTGCTGAGAGCAGTGCTTTTCGTGACAATAAAGGGTTAGATAACGCCGGTAATCTAGGATGAATATCCCTGATGATAGCTCTATATTTTCTTGACAGTTAGATGACCGGTGGTATACAAGATACCAATAGTAAAAAACATACTAACAGTTAAAATTAAATGCAGTCTGGCTGGTCCCGGCAACAGCGATGGGTGGTCAATAATGTATTGGGGGAGATGTTGACTATGATGGAATTTACCTTGAGTGATGAACAGCGGATGCTGAGAGATTCCGTGGCGCAGTTTGCCGCAAAAGAGATAGCGCCGATAGCAGAAGAGATCGACAGGAGTGATGCCTGGCCCAAGGGTATGTGGAAAAAACTCGGTGACCTGGGTGTCCTGGGTGCCACGATAGACCCGCTCTATGGAGGTTCGGGCCTCGATATTCTCTCCGGAGCCCTCGTGGGGGAGGAGCTGGCAAAGGTCTCTCCGTCCATATCCATTTCCTATGGTGCCCATGCAAATCTCTGCTGCAACAATATTCAGCTCAATGGAAATGAACGGCAAAAACAAACCTACATACCTCCTCTGTGCTCCGGCGATCAGGTAGGGGCGCTGGGGCTCACCGAGCCGAATGCAGGGTCTGATGCCGTGAGCCTTCAGACTGTCGCGACCAGGGATGGAGACCATTACGTTCTCAACGGAAGCAAGACGTTTATTACCAATGGGGCGATTGCCGACACCATTGTGCTCTATGCCAAAACCGACAGGAGCGCCGGGGCCATGGGGATCACTGCATTTATCCTGGATACGAAGTTTCCGGGGTTTTCGGTCTCGCGAAAACTCGACAAGGTGGGCAACCGGGGATCGGAGACCGGGGAACTGGTCCTTGAAGACTGCATGATCCCGGCAGAAAATGTGCTCGGGGAGGAAAACGGCGGGATCGCGGTGATGATGCGCGGGCTTGATATTGAACGGGCCTTTCTGTCCACCTATGCCTTGGGCATGGCTCAGGGTGCGTATGCCGAGGCACTCAAATACGCCAAGGAGCGGGTTCAGTTCGGCAGACCCATTGCGTCCTTTCAGCTGATTCAGGCCAAGCTTGCCGACATGTGGACGCTGATAGAGGCAAGCAGGCTGATGTGCTACAAGGCATGCGTGCTGGCGGATTCGGCCGAGCGCGGCGGCAAGGGTACCGAAATACACAAGGTGACTGCGGCAGCGGTGCTGTTCGTGGGGGAGATGGTGGACAAGGTATGCGCCGAGGCTGTCCAGATTCATGGAGGCTATGGCTACTGCATGGAATTTCCGGTCCAGCGGTTCTGGCGGGATGCCAAGGTGGCTACCATCGGGGCAGGTACGTCTGAAATGAGGCGGCTGATCCTTGCCCGGGAGATCCTTGCGGGATAGTGCTGTATCTGCCTGGGCGGCGAGGTGTTCGATTACTGCATAAGGGTGCGTTCAAGGGTAAAAAGGTATGGCAGGGAAATTATTTCTAGTACATGCCATTCAATGATCAGTAAAAAATATCAATCCCTGCCTCATTATCATGTTATTTGATGGTAATGGCTTCTATAATGAGCTTCTCAGCCTCCTTGAGCGTGGATCGTAAGAATTTATCGGGCTGAGAGCGTTTTGTCGATTTCATGTCCATTACCTGGGTGATGCCCACAAACAGACCCCAGATTATATCGGAGAGGATGTAGGTGTTGGTGTCTTTGATAAGACCCTGCGCAATGGCTTCATCCAATACCTGCCTCGCCAGTTCGAAGTCATATTTTCCCTGGCTGCTGATTGCCCCACGGGCCTCCGGGGTGAGGGCGTTGATGAGATCGGAATGTTGAAAAAAGAAGTTGGCCACCCTGAGAGAATCCGGTGCAATGTCATAGCTCGTTAAAAAAGCCTTGAAAAAATCTTGTATAAGGGCTTTTCCGCTGACATAGCGTTTGGCTTTCAGCTTTTTATCGATTTTTTCAAACTGGGCGCTGAAATCCTCCAGGAACGGGAGCATGAGTGCCGAGTAGAGTTCATCCTTGGTCTTGAAATACTGGTATATTGTGGGCTTGCTGATCTCGGCCTCAAAAGCGATCTCGTCCATGGTTGTTCTCTGGTAGCCTTTTGAAAAAAAGACCTTCTTGGCTGCCGTGAGGATGCCCTGAATGCGCTGATCCCGTTCCCGTTTCTTGCGCTTAAGAATGACCTGCTGGTGTTTCTGCATCAACGACCTCTTTTCAATATATGGGATGTATCTCTAAAACATACCGAAAGTAAAAATACTACTCTTAGTAAGAACATTACCGCCGGAGAAATTGTTTGTCAAGGAAAATACCGGATATTGTTAACATATGGATTGTCAAACTGTTCAGTCACCTATTGTGCTTGACAAAAAAATACTGCAGGTATAAATATTACTGACAGTAAATAAATTGACTTGAAGTAATGCTTTTTATTGGTCTGTTGTGCATGGGGCAGGGATTGGTATGCAATGATAAATCAAGTCTTATGGATCATGGTACATTTGTTTCTGGGGTGAGCTTTATGAACTTCTCGCCAAAAAATATGCAGAGAGAAAAAAATGGTTGAGCGCGTGGTGCGTCTGAGCATGAAAAAGGAGGATTGTATATGGATTTCAGCCTGACACCGGAGCAGAAGATTTTCAGGGATACCGTGTATCGCTATGGGCGTGACGAGATCGCACCTCTGTGTGAGGAGGCCGACCTCAAGGGCGAATTCAGTTTTGAGATCTGGAGCAAACTCGGCGAGATGGGCATTCTGGGTCTGCCGCTGCCCGAAGAACTTGGCGGCGGCGGTGCGGATATCGTGACCTGCTGCCTTGCCGGAGAGGCGCTGGGGCATGCCGGTGTGGACGGCGGAAGCCTTCTCGCATGGGGAGCCCATACCTATCTGTGTGCCTGCAACATCTTTGATTTCGGGACAGATGAGCAGAAGCGCAAATACATCCCGAAACTTGCCAGCGGTGAGTGGATCGGGTGTATGGGGCTGACCGAGCCGGGGTCTGGTTCGGATGCCGCTTCCATGCTTACAACGGCGTTGAGAAAAGGCGACAAGTACATCCTCAACGGCTCCAAGACCTTTATAACCAATGCACCGTTTGCAGACGTCTTCGTCGTGTTTGCCAATCTGGACCGTTCGAAAAAGCACGAGGGCATTACGGCGTTCATCATCGAAAAAGGCACGCCCGGCTTGTCAACGGGCAAGCCGTTTCACAAGATGGGGTGCAGGTGCTCGTCAACCTCCGAGGTGTTTTTAGAAGACTGCGAGGTACCCTTGGAGAACTGCCTGGGCGGGGAGTGTGGAGGCTGGTTGATTGCGCTCAGCGGTGTGGAGTGGGATCGCTGTACTCTCCTGTCGCCCATGCTGGGATCGGCACTGTGCAACCTCGATCTCTGTGCCCGTTATGCCAATGAACGGCATCAGTTTAACCGTCCTATCAGGGAGTTTCAGGCCATTCAGAAAAGGATTGCGGACATGAAGGTATTTATCGAGGCATCACGTCTTTCGATATACCGGGTGGCATCATCCAAGGACAACGGGGTCATGCTCAATCCCCTGCAGGCAGCGGTAAGCAAGGTATATGCGGGCGATGTGGGGTTTGAGATGGCGTCTGAAGCGGTCCAGGTATTCGGCGGATATGGATTCATGCATGAATACCCGGTGGAGAGGAATTTCCGTGATTCCAAGCTGGCAGCCATCGGCGGCGGGACATCGGATATTATGCGGATGATCGTGTCCAGGATCATGTTGATGCAATGAGATGCGAGGAGATGACGTATGGATTATCAGCTGACACAGCAGGAACAACAGTTTCAAAAGGATATTTCCGACTTTCTGCAGGAAAATATCGCTCCTAAGGCAGCCGGTCTTGATCAGTGCCCCAAGGCAGAGATCAATGCCCGCATGCGGGAGAACTTGAGGACACTTGCCGATCAGAACATACTTGGTGCAGGGATAAAAGATGATTCAATTGATCTGATTCAGGTATACCTGGCCGGAGAAGAGCTCGCAAAGGCATGTGCCTCCACATTCCTGGCTGCCCGTTCAAGTGCATACCTGTGTGGAGGTGCGTTGAGCCTGTTCGGCAGCCCCGGGCAGAAAGAGCGGTACATCCAGGCTCTCATGAGCGCAGATAAAATCGGTGCGATTGCCTATTCAGAAGATGCAGCAGGCTCCGATATCTCTGCAATCAGTACGATTGCCCGCAGGGACGATGATGGATGGGTTTTGAGCGGCAAAAAACACATAGTCATAAATGCCCCTATTGCTGATGTGTTTCTCGTGCTTGCCTATACCGACCCCGAAGCCGGGGGTGAAAAGGGGGTGAGCTTTTTCCTTATTGACAGGGATTGCCCGGGCCTGAGCGTGGGAGAAACACTTGAAACCATGGGCGTGCGCGGTGTTCCCATTGCATCGCTTACACTTACCAACTGCAGGTGCAGGGAAATCCTGGGTGGGAAAGCCGGAAACGGTCATGAACAGTTTGAACGGCTTATGACCATGGGGTGTATCGGTATCACGTCACTGTGCGTGGGGATCGGTACGGCCTGTATGGAGGTCTCGACCCGGCATGCAAAAGAACGCCGGGCATTCGGCAGGCAGATCGGCAAGTTCCAGGATGTGGGTTTCAAGCTCTCGGATATGTTCACCAATAATGACCTGGGCCGCATGCTCGGTGTCCGGGCCGCATGGGCACTCAACACCAAAGAAGATGATGCCGCGGTCCTGGCTGCATGTGCAAAACTCTTTGCCAGTGAAACGGTCACCAAAATCGTGGGCTGGGGCATGCAGATCTTTGCCGGACATGGATACTTCAGGGGAAGTGATATCGAAAGGCTCTACCGCGATGCCAGGTTCGGCGAGATCTGCGAGGGAACCTC
>CAYRCP010000160.1:0-5026 GCA_964422755.1 uncultured Bacteriovoracaceae bacterium
TATGATATCCCTTTTGTATGCTCCTCAATGATCCAGGTATGCTTTACTGTGATGAGCCTTAATTTGTTAGTTGGTTGGTTTGTTTGTTTTGTCTGTTAGCTTCGGCCGCAATTCTTGCCGGGCATTTATCGCTGCTGAAGCAGCTCCCGCAGGATATTATGATTTTTATTTAGGTCGTTATTTGAAATAAGAAAGTCTCTTACCCTTAACCAAACGCCTGATGCCTAATGCCCAGCGCCTGCTTTGTGTCTTTATGTCCGGGCGTCTTGTCAGTGCGTAGCTTATGCGAAGTCCGAAGCCAAAGGCGAAGCGGTCAGCCTACAACGAAGACGGGTTACTTCTTTTAGGCAATTCCTTATTACCAATACTCCACCACTCCAGTACTCCATGCATTTTATCTTTCAGGGGGTTCTGACGGTTCCCTCAGGATCGCAAAAACACGGTTTACCGTATGTTAAATATCCATACACACCTTGTACACATGGCATTCGAGTTCCTGGGTCATCCCGCGTCCGGTCTTTTCAAATGCCTTGAGCATCTGCACATTGTCCTCCCAGATATAGGCGCGGATGCTTTCGAATCCCAGGTCTTTTCCTATCGAGGACATCCTGTTGAGGAGATATGTTCCGATACCCTTGTTCTGCCAGGCAGGCTCCACCATGACGGCAAATTCGAATATATTCCTTGTGCCGGTGGTTTCTTCACGGGCAACATGGGCTACGCCGGCAATACGTTCCTGCTCTCCATTGCCGGCCACGACTACAAGGGCCATGGAATTTTTATAATCCACATTTACCAGAACCTGCGCCTGCTTATGGTGGAGAGCCGTTACATGCATAAGGAACCGCTGAAATTTGTCATGTTTACTCAGGGAATAGAAGAGGTTCTGGATTGCCCGCTCGTCCGTGACCTTTATAGGACGTATCTGGAAGTGTTCGCCGCCAAACTCTCTGGCAACTTCATATTGGCCGGGATAACAGGAATCCTCAGGTGGGAGCTGCTGGTCTGCGTATACGCAATTCATCCGTTTTGCCTCGTCCAGCAGCCATGCCCTGAACCTGGGATGGGCGATAGTAATCAGGGCCAGGGCCCTCTCGCGTATGGATTTACCAAACAGGTTTACATGCCCGTATTCCGTGACCACATAATGTATATCTGACTGGGTTGTAATGACCCCGATCCTGCTGTCGGTGAATTCCGGGACGATCCTGGAATATCTGCCGTCTCTGGAAGTGGAACGAAGCGCAATAACCCCCTTGCCTCCCCGGGTAAACATGGCGGCACGGTTGAAGGTTGCATGGCCCAGTGCACCGAAATATCCCATATACTCACCCAGGCCGACGCATGACTGTCCGGTGAGGTCAATTTCCATGGCACCGTTTATGGCGACGAACTTGTCGTTTGAAAGAATTGCCTCAGGGGAGCTGGTGCACGACAGGTCTTTCAGCTCCACCATGGGATTGGACCGTACAAATTCAAAGATCTTCTCTGTCCCGATACACAGGCTGGCGGTGATTGACCCATCGCTGCCCCGCTTTTCATTGCCTGCAATAACGCCTGCATGCACGAGATCTACAATGGTATCCGTAATGATCTCCGAGTGAACCGAGATATCCTTTTTCCCGGCCAGGTTCATCAGCGCTGCATCCGGAATCCTGCCAAACCCCACCTGAAGGGTCGAGCCGTCTTCAACGAGCCTGGCAACATTGGCACCCACTGCCTGTATCTCGGGATCAACCTCTTCTGGGCTGTAGCTTACCAGAGGCTCGTCGTGTTCCACAATATAGTCGACCTCGTCCACATGGATCATGCTGTCTCCGCATGTCCTGGGCATGGATGCGTTGACCTGGGCAATCACCGTATCAGCCTTGTCTATGATGGCCTTGGTGATATCCACCATCACACCGAGACTCATGTAGCCATCTTCGTCAGGTGGGCTGAGCTGAATCAGGAGTGTGTTTATCTTGATATATCCTTCGCAGAACAGCTTGGTCATCCCGCTTGTGGAAAGCGGCATATGGTCTGCATTGCCTTGAGCAAAGGCACTTGTCATACTCGGAGAGATGAAAAAGGATTTTATGCGGAAGCGGGTTCCGAACTGCCCTCCATAATCGGAATAGGAACGCAGCGGCACAGAGGTAAAAATCTGGACATCGGCGAGATCCTCATTTTCGAAGATGAGAGACTTCACCAGATGCTGCGGTTCTCCACAGCCTGATTCCACAAAAACACTGGAGCCCGGGTGGATGCATTCCTGTATCTGTGGTGCCGGGGTCTTCTTGCGGTCATACTCCTCACTCCAGGACCTATGAAGTTCTACATATGCTCCCTTGTCCACAAGCTGGTAACCTCCAAACTGTCATCAATAAATACCTGCACTGCAACCTGCTGCAATGGTCTGGCCCATTTCCCTGCATGCATCCAGGGTCCCGGCTGTAATCTCGCCGGGTTTGACAATGGGCTCATAGACCTTTTTAAACTGATATCCAAGACAGATTCTCTCGATGCTCCTCAGGGCACCCGTGCCGTCATTGCCTGCATTGATAAACACGCAGTAGGGTTTTCTGAATACTTTGCCCCGTGCCGCTTCATAGGTGCGGTCGAAAAAATCCTTTGTCGCTCCTGACATATAGCCGAAATACTCGGGAGATCCGATAACAAGCCCGTCACATTCGAGCAGATCATCTTCTGTGGCGTCCCAGGCATCCTTGAGGATCACGCTGACTTCTTCGATTGCCCGGGCACCTTCTGCCACTGCCTCTGCCATGACTTTATTGTTTCCCCCCTGTGAATGATAGATAACAAGTATTGTAGTCATATCGTCATATTTCTCGTATTTTATTAAAAATGGTGTTCCGGTTAAGATCGATGATACTCCATGCCGTATTCATTGCGTCCTCCCTGAGATTGAACTGTACGTATCTACACAAATAATTATCAGAAAACTTACCAGGCTTACAGGGGAAAGAAGGAAAAAGGAGTATTGGAGTTCTGGAGTAATGGACTTGACGGTAAAGGGTTTATTGTTAGTGGAGTACTATTTAAGAATTCAGAAACTTTTCATCCTTGGCAATGAATTCCCTAACAGACCTTTTGCGAGGTTATTGGTTTAATACTCACTCAAAAATATCTTTTCTTCTGAATACTGTTTTGAGTTCAATTCAACGTAACATGCATGGCCGGTTGGCCACAACGAAGGATGATAAAGTTATTGATTTTAAATAGCTACATGCCAAAATATTTTTAGGGTTTTTATTCTGGATACTGGCTTCTGAATTCTGGATTCATTTTTTTCATAAACACCTTGGAACCTTAGACCTTTTTCCCAGCACCTGACGCCCAGTGCCTGACGCCAACAAATATTTACGAATATGCCTGAGAAAGCCGCTTGAGATTGCCCCTGATGACGCCTCGCACCTTCTGGAGCAGGATATCCCTGTCTTTTTCAGAATAAGCCGATACGTCGATGGGGTCTCCCACAATGATCCTGATCACCCCGGATTTGATGCGCATGCCGTTTTTGGGCAGAAGCTTGTGGGTATCGATGACGGTTATGGGGACAATAGGCAGCCGTGCCTTGAGCGCGAGCATGATCCCGCCTTTTTTGAATTTCTGGAGCCTCCCGTCGGTGCTTCTGGTGCCTTCTGCAAAGAAACAGGCAGAAATACCATCCTTCAGGTCTGACATTGCCTTGTTCAGTGTCTCTCTGGCGGCATTGCTGTCGCTGCGGTCAATGAGAATCATTTTGGCAAGATGGACCGCCCATCCGAAAACGGGAACACTGCCCAGGGATTTCTTGGCGACAAACCGCAGCTGGTTCTGCAGGGCCAATGCAACGGCAGGAGGATCAAGATTGCTGGAATGGTTGGAAATAAATACATAAGATTTTGTTTTCATTATCTTTTCAAACCCTTCTATCTGGATCTTTACCCGGTTGGTCTTCATGATGAGCCATGCCCAGCTCTTGCCCAGGATATAGGGAAGCTTTCCCGACTTGCTGAAAAAAGCAGAGACAATAAGAGGAATGCCGATGATGACGGTGTAGATTGTCGTGGTGAGAAGGGTCCACAGGGCCATCGTCGTATCTATTATCATGAATTTTGTATATAATACTCTCTATTGAACGACAATCATTGAAAAGTAATTTTATTGTAAAAAATATGAAGATACTGTTCTCATGCGACCTGCATGGCAGGAAAGAGCTCTATGATCAGATGCTCAAATACGCGCTTGCAAACCGGTGCGATTGTATCCTTATCGGAGGGGACCTGCTCCCTACCCGCCTGGCAGCGCCGATAAAGCTCATCTCCGGTGGGGCTGATTTTACCGGCAGCCTCACGGTTCAGCTCGCTTTCATCGATTCGTATCTTGTACCCGTACTGGGCACATTCATGCTGGAACATCCCCATATCAGGATACTCTATGTACCGGGGAACCACGACTGGAAGACCGCAATGAAGCACCTGCGACAATCCCTGCCCGGTGCCCGGTGCATGCATGGCAGTATAGAAACCTTTGACGGCATCACGTTCATGGGCTACGGCTGCGTAACGGATTCGCCGTTCTGGGTAAAAGACTACGTGCGCAGGGACAGGAAAGACAGCCTCTATGTTTCCAGCAGGTATCCTCTCGTCAGCACTGATGGCGGGATAAGTCTGAGTGAGCAAGGAGCCTATGCCCTGGAGAACCCGAGCATCGATGAAGAGCTTTCAAGCCTTTGCCTTGAAGACCCGCTCAACACCATCTGCATCTTTCACTGCCCGCCTTTCGGCACGGGACTCGACACGCTCCATGACGGCAAACCTATCGGCTCACGCTCCATTGCAGAGTATATCGCCCAGCAGCAGCCAATGGTGAGCCTGCACGGCCATATCCACGAATCTCCGTACCTGTCCGGTGTATTCAAGGTGAACCTGGGCAGAACGCTGTCCATCAACCCGGGCCAGCACTTCAGGCAACTGCATGCAGTGTGTTTTGATACGTCAGATCCTCATTCAACCATCACCCACCGGGTCTTCGGCACCAA
>CAYRCP010000161.1:0-4991 GCA_964422755.1 uncultured Bacteriovoracaceae bacterium
CCCATGGCCTCGAAGAAAACCTTTTCTCTACGGCCTTCTCCCTCAATCCTGTACCGGCAACGATTTGCAGTGTGCCCGACGCCAGGATTGTGCATGTCAACGAGGCTTTTTTACAACTGAGCGGACTCCATCGGGATACAATAGCCGGCACCTCACTTGCATCACTGCCGCTGTGGGTCAGTTCATCTCCGATAAATCGCATCATCAGCACACTCACCGGTTCCGACACCACGCAAAAGGCGCACGTGCAGATGCACACCGCTTCAGGCGAAATCATCGACTGCCTTCTGATAGCCAAAACAATTACCCTGGAATCGGTTTCCTATATTTTTTCAAGCTATATCGATATTACCGAGCACAAAAAAGCCAACACACAACTTGAAAAAACCTGCGGCGAACTCCAACTCCTTGTTCAACAGCACACGCTCGATCTGGCTACAAGCAACAGCAACCTGTGCAAAGAGATAGACGAGCGCATCCGGATAGAACAGGAACTGCAGGAAAAAGAGGCTACTACTCGTGCTCTCCTGAATACCCCGACTGACACGCTCATCATGATCGATGCCGGAGGCATAATTCACGAAATCAATGAAGTTGCTGCAAAAAGATACAATAAGCCCATAGACGAATTGATCGGCGTGTGTGTGTGGGATATGATCCCCCAGGAAGCAGCCGAACCGAGAAAACAATATGTCAACGATGTTGTTCGTACAGGCAGGGCGATACGTTTTGAAGACGATCGCGACGGGGTCTGGTATGATAATGTCTTCTACCCCATCTTTGGGCCTTCCAGGGAAATAAAATACATCGCTATACTGGCACGCGATATATCCGAGCGCATCAGTGCGGAAAAAATTATCCGGGAAAGCAGGGAATGGGTAGATCTGACCTTGAGAGGCGCTGACCTGGGTTTGTGGGATTGGGATGTTCAATCCGATATCTACACCACCTCTCACCGCTATGCAGAAATGCTCGGCTACGTTGATCACGAGATCCCGGAAAAGATCGATGCCTGGAAAAAACTGCTTCACCCTGATGATGTGAAAACCTTCACGCAGGTTCTGGCAGAGCACATGGCAGGCACACGACCTCAGTTTGAAATGGAATTCCGACTCAGGTCAAAATCCGGGCAGTGGAAAAATATATTCTCCAGGGGAAAAGTCATGAGGTGGGATATCAGCGGTAATCCCCTGAGAATGGCGGGGACCGTCCTTGATATCACTGAAATCAAACACACGGAAGAAGAACTCAGACGCACCACCGAGCAATTATCCGTTCTCCTGGAGTCGCTGCCCATTGTTCCCTATACCCGCCGGGGCGATGGTGACTGGGGCATAATCTACGTAGGCAAGAATGTGCAGGAAATCACCGGGTATACCGCAGATCAATTTTCACAAAACCCCACGTTCTGGCGGGACCATATCCATCCTGATGAAAAAGAAAGGATTTTTCGAGAACTATCAATTATTCGAGAACAGGAGACCCAGTGGTTCGAGTACCGGTTCAGGGTTGCGGACGGCAGCTACAAGTGGTTGCGCAACCTGCGGCGTATTTTCAAAAATCCGGACAGTACCATCAGCCATGTTGTGGGCACCTGGCAGGACATCGATTATGAGGTCAAACTCCGTCAGGAATCGGAATATCGTCTCCAGCAGATTATTCAGGCAGACAAACTGGCATCTCTTGGAGAAGTGGTGGCAGGCGTTGCCCATGAAATCAACAATCCCAACAGCTTTATCACCTATAACATCCCGCTCCTGGACGATACCTGGAACATATTCAGAGTACTCGTTGACAAATACCTCCAGGGACATCCCCACTGGCAGCATGACGGACTGAGTGCCGATGAACTCATTCAGGATATGGATGACATTATCGAGGCAATCAGGACCGGCTCTGACCGTATCAATAAAGTGGTTACCAATCTCAAGGATTTTGCCCGCATGGATGATACGGACATGACCAGACCGGTCCAGGTCAATGAGGTCATTGAAAAAGCCTTGACCATTGTCGGCGCCCAGATAAGAAAATCGGCAGAAAGAATCGAAATCGACCTCGCGCCCGACCTGCCCTGTATTCAGGGGCAGTTCCAGAAACTCGAGCAGGTAATCACCAACCTCATTGTGAATGCACTTCATGCCATTCCATCCAGGCACAACGGCGCCTTGATCATCCGGTCCCGGTTTGTGGAGATAATCGCAGCAGTCATTATTGAAGTTGAAGACAACGGAAGCGGTATACCGCCCGACCTGCTCGACCGCATTTTCGATCCATTCTTTACCACACGCCGCAGCAAGGGCGGCACCGGCCTGGGGCTCTCGGTATCATACACCCTGATTAAAGAACATGCCGGCATTATCGGCGTTCTTTCCCGGCCGGGCATAGGCAGCCGTTTCAGCATCATTATTCCGCTCAATGCTGACAACCCGCTGTACCTGCGTACCTCAATCCTGTGCATCGAGGATCACAAAAGCTTCCAGAAGGAACTCCTGGCATACCTGCCGAACGCAACTATTATAACATCGGAGCAGGCAGCGTGTCCTGATCTGGTGCTTTTATATCTCGAAGAGCATCCCGAAACAGATATCATGATCTGTAATATCCCCTCTAAGGACCATGCAACTATGACACTGATCGAACATATCACCGCCAGATTCCCTTTGCTGGCATACATCCTGTATTCAGATGACACCCAAGCCATACAGCAGACAATGAACCCGATGCCCGGTTGTTGTCACTTCATACAGAAACCCTTCAGCATACTTGATCTGCAAACAATCATTTCTTCAATAGACAGGCAGAAATTATGAGAATACTTATCGTTGATGATGAACAGGTTGCCTTGACTTCGCTCAGACGTCTGCTGCGCAGACGGGGATACAGGGATGTGGAGATCTGTGACAATGGCGAAACAGCCATCACCAGGATCAAGACAGAAGATTTCGACCTGGTCCTGCTCGACCTGCTGATGCCCGGGATGGACGGCATGCAGGTCCTGGAGGCCGCAAAGCCCGCAAATCCAGGGACTGAATACATCATCCTGACCGCGGTGGATGATGTATCTACAGCGATCAAGGCAATCCGTCTGGGAGCATACGATTATCTGGTCAAACCGGTGGACCATGAAAAGCTTATCCTGACTATTGAGCGGGCCTTCGAGCGCAGGGGGCTCTATGCCGGCAGGGGTTCAACCGCGACGGCACGTCACAACATGCACTGCACAGAGCTGTTTCAAGATATCATTACCACTTCAACCACCATGCACAACCTGATGGCCTATGCTGAGGTCATGGCTCGCAGCGGACAACCTTTTCTCATCACAGGAGAATCCGGCACCGGCAAGGAACTGATGGCACGCGGCATCCACAAGGCCGGGCCTTGTCCTGATGGACCTTTCATCGCGGTGAACGTGACATCCTTCCCTGAAACCCTTTTTGAAAGCCAGTTTTTCGGCCACATCAAGGGGGCGTTTACCGGGGCTGCCAAAGATTACCCCGGTTTCTTTGAACAAGCCCACACAGGCACGCTCTTTCTCGATGAGATCGGCGAACTCCCAATCCACCTGCAGGTAAAACTCCTGCGGGTTGTGGAGGAACAGCGTGTAATGCGCCTGGGAGAGACAAGCCCGCGACAGGTTAATGTCCGCATCATTTCCGCCACAAACGAGGATCTCGAGAAGGCCTGCCAGGCAAAACGATTCAGACTGGATCTTCTGTACCGGCTGAAATCCGCGCATGTCCATCTTCCGCCCTTGCGGGAAAGACCTTCGGACATCCCGGTGCTTGCCAATCACTTCCTGCACAAAGCCTGTGCCCAGCACCATAAAGATATCCTCGGATTCAGTGATGAAGCCATGCAGGTCCTTATGGCCAAAGATTTTCCCGGCAACATCCGCGAATTGAAACAGCTTGTTGAAAATGCCGTTTGTCTTTCTGAAGACGGCCGGATCCTGCCTCATCACCTCGGGGAAAAACCGTCTCCCGTCCCAACCTTTAGCCGCAGGCTCTGCACCCTCAAAGAAGACTCTGAAACACAGATGGTCTATGTGCTTACCCAAACAGGCGGCAACCGCACAGAGGCGGCCCGCATATTGGGGGTTTCCGTCAGGCAGGTTCAACGGTTAGTTGCCCGGATGAAGACCAATCCGCATTGGAAAACCCTGCTCGACGCCCTTTAGGTCACATACCAGCGACACTAACTTCGCCTGTTGCAGCATCCGGCTGCAACAGGGTTTCAGGCATAGTGCAGCACACGAACTCTCGCCCCAAACCCAGCACTGCGACATTCGCGTCGCAGTGCTGTTATTCGTAAAACCAGGCTGTTGGTACTGTTATCCGGCTCTATATCTTGCATCATGGCTGTTATCGTCTGATAATATTCTTCTGGCATCAAAGTTGCTAAATATATAAACCAGGAAGTAATTCTTTCTCCCCAGGAAGTAACTCTTCCTACCTAGTATATTTTTGTATGTGCCCTGGGATTCGTGCCAATCCCGGGGTATATTTATTTATTTTCTTTTATAGAGCGGTCTCGGCTCAAGATCATTCATCGGGATAGGTATCTGCCAATAAGGTATTTTTTCTACGACATTTTAGTCGTCGGGGCATGTCGAATATGTCACCCTCCGTACAATCCGGCGGCAACAGGGTTTGCTGCAATGTTCCGCAAAAATACCCCTTCCCTGCAGCACAGCATTACGACAACCAGGTCGTTCGCCATGTACCCCGAACTAAGACATAATATACGGCAAGGTCGCGCTAACTCCTACATCATGACGGTTATCGACTGAGCCTGTTTATCTGGCACTCAGGTTGCAATGAACGTATACAGTATGGAGCATGAAATTAATCCACCAAGAGATACGACACAAACAGAAACCACCCGCCTAGAGACGTGCGGTATTAAAAGGGTGCTGGTGGTGGACTATGAAGTAGAGTTCATCAACATGATTATCCGCGATCTCAAACGGAAAGGTTTCAGCATGCATTCAG
>CAYRCP010000162.1:0-4963 GCA_964422755.1 uncultured Bacteriovoracaceae bacterium
GTCCTGTCCCGATAATCAGGCAGGGATAAGGCCTGCCGATACTGTCGTGGCTGTCTCTCAACAGTCCGCAGACGAGGTGAGATCTCTTTGTCCCCCTGGCCCAGAATCGCCAGGAGTTCAAACTCTGCTTATCCCCACGGCGCATAAGCAGAAAACCACGTTCAACCCAGTTGCAAAAGGCATTAAAGATAGGCAGTTCCGGCCCGAGCCGGATAAAATCCCGTGCTGAGGGATGTTTGCCGAATGCTGCCCATGCCCAATCCGTGTTTGTTCTCAATGATCCCAGCATGTGGCGATAGTCTCCGGCACATTCCCCGGCCCGGATGCCAGCAGTTTTAATACCGGGGTGCTGCCTTTGATCCGATACTGTACCTTGATATACTTGATTTTCATGCTTCTCAGAGCGGTTTGCTGTTTTGGGAAATCTTTCGAAGAAAATGTGTGTTGACCGGATTTGAAATCCTCAAGGAACCTGGCAAAGGCCAGGGAGCCTTTATACCGCTTTGTCAGGACAAGATTGCCCACCTCGATGGAAAAGACGACATCGCCGCAGCTTCCCGGTATCCACTCGAATACCTTGCGGACCGGATAATTGAGATTGGACAGATTCGTGGTACTGCCGGCACACTGAAGTTCAAGATGGGTGGCATGCGGCTTCACCGTTGCCTTGGAATTCACGTCTGTGGGCAGTCCGGTTATGGTGACGCTGTAGCTGGACCTTATACTGCGGGGTCCTTTCGTGAGAAACGTCAGGAAAGACTTTTCAAACGGGAGAGATCTTCGAAGGACTTCCTTTGCAAAATAACCCTTGGCAGGAGATCTGCTGATAAAGGCAGCAGCGTCACCCTTTACAAACTGTATTGCATAGCCGCCTTTTTCCAGAAGGAGATTGTTCACTGTGATGGGGTCCGCTACCCCCTTGATCTCCATCAGGACATCCTTTGCCCAGAGTGACTGAAGATGGCAGGCAGTTTCCTGACACGAATAGGCCCAGAGATAATCCAGAGGGCCGCGCACCAGGTCCCAGAGCTCTTCGCGCGCAGGTACGCCGCTTGCCTCTATAAGACGGTTCAACGCTGCCTGGGCTGCGTAGAATTGAGATGAACTGCTCGAAGGCTCGTCCTTGAAGGTAAGGGAGGTCAATTCAAATGCGCTTTTCCGTGATGCTTGGACCGCAGGGGCGATCTCTTTTATGGCAATTGAGTATTCCAGATATGCCTTTGCCGCAGCGATCTGCGAATCAAACGGCATATCATCGTCAGCCGTCCCAACCTTTTTCTGAATTTTATTTTTGAGCTTGGCCCCTTTCTTGGTTGCCTTTGCAAGGACTCCGTCTTTGGCGATCTCCAGCTTGGACGCCCTGGTTTTTACTGCCTTAAAGTCTTTTATCAGCCGCAGCCAGCCTGGAGCATCATCTCCGTCAATGAACGGCTCCAGTTCATAGGCCATTTTATCAAGCAGGGAGAGATATGGTCCCTGCCCTGATGCCACCGTTGACACTGCCTGCATCCATTCATCCTGCCCCTTGAGCCTTGCTGCGCCGTCGGTAAAAGAGATGCCGAACGTATGCCATGCCTCGACATAAGCCCTGGCATACCACTGTTCAAAGGCCTGCTGTCCGGGGGAAATCACAAGAGGATCAGCCAGCGCGGATTCCATTTCCCTGATAAAAGATTCGATCCGATCCCTGCCTGCGCGGGTCAGGGAAGGAGACACTACTGCGTGGCCGTCTACGTCCAGGCTTCCTCCCCAGAAATCGACCATCTTCACTCCGGGCAGGTCTGATGTCTCATCTACCCAGGCTGCAAGCCAGTTGAGGTTGGTGCTTTTTACGGTGACAATATGGGCAAGCACTTTCTGTAGATCGAGCATCTCATTGTTGAGGCTTGCCATGTCCGGCTCCCAGGCAATGCTGTACAGGTACAGGGCAGAAAAGCTTTGGCTCAATTCATCCACAAACTCCTGGGCGGTCAGACCGGGTTCAAAAGCCGGTTGCGGCAGGAGCGCCAGATCCTGAAGTTCTGCCCCGTCAAGCCGGACTTTGAGCAGATTGATTCTTCTGACAAGATGGGCCACGTAGATACCAATGTGCTCATCCGGCGTAGCCCCGGAAAAATCCGACACGCCAGCGGTCATCTTTTTATCGAACGATGTCAGCAGCTGTCCTCTGAACTGCGAGGAATAGGTGTTTTTGAGTCTGCTTTCCACCTCTTGGCTCTTGCTCAGACCAAGCCTGGGTATCCACCATCCGGCATTATTGCCTTCAACACGGACTACCGCCTCCCGGAAACGGTCCATAATCCCCACATCCGCAAGCAGTTCACCCTTTAAGACCGGGGGATGAGAGAATTCACGGGAGATTGTTCTCAGTGCACTCAGGTTCTTTACAAAAGAAAAACTCAGCAGGCCGCATAAGGCAATGATTATTGCCATATAGGCAACGAGGCCCAGATTTTTCGTGAGCCTGTTCCATGCGAGAGAGGTTTGGGTGGGTGCAAACAGATCCCGCTGGCTCGGCAGGATTTTTGCGAAAATGTCATGGAGGAACAGCCCTTTGCTGGTTCCCGGCAGAATCTCCCGCTCCTCGATGAGATTCAGCTCATTGAGGAAATGCGAATAAGGTGTCCCCTCCTGGCGGCCGCTGGTGAAGTAGAGACCTTGAAGGATTGGGGTTTCCTGGTATGGATTTTCCTGGAAGGCCCCCTTCATGAAAGCGGTAAGGCCCGGCCTTAATCCCTGAAATTCTTCCGGAAAAAGCAGAAGCGATGGATCGAGATCGCCCGAAGAGGGTTTGTGGAAAAGGAGCAGCCTGATGCTTCTCAGGCGCTCTCCTACGCTGAGCAGTACCCGTTCGGTAAAAGAGACAGGCTCTGCCCCGCCGGTATGGTTGATGGATCCCATGGCCTGCTCGAGATCTTCTTCGGAAAGCTGCTGAGAAAAACGGGTCATTCCCTGAATCAGATCGCACTTGGTTATCAGGACATACACGGGGAATTTGCTCCCCAGAACACGCATGAGTTCATTGATGCGCTGCCTGATGGTGCGGCCGTCATCCTCCAGCACCGAAGGCTCGGAGTCGAGCAGTTTGTCCGCTGCAACACAAATCACCAGCCCGTTTAACGGCTCCTTCCTGCGGTATTTTGCGAGCAGGGAGAGGAATTTCTGCCATTCTTCCTTGTCGCGGCCCTCGTCAACAGGGATGGCATACCTGCCTGCTGCATCGAGGATGATGGCCTGCTCGGAAAACCACCAGTCTATGTTTTTGGTCCCGGAAAGGCCGGAAACGTGATGAACCTCGGCAAAGGGGGAAGAAAGCCTGGCGCTCGTGATAGCAGTGGTTTTGCCCGAACCGCTTTCGCCGAGGATCAGGTACCAGGGCAGCACATACAACGGGTTTCCGTATTTTTTCAGATGGGAGGACTTGAGCGTCCCCATGGCCTCTTTCCAGTTCTGCTGGAGATCCGCTGACGTCTGGCGCTCATCCGATTGTAAAGACCGCGCATAGGATTCATCCTGCTCGATGATCTGGCTGACAAACCGCTGTTCGCGTTTTCTCAGCACGATCTTTCTAACAAAGAGCAGAGCCACACCGATACCGAACAGCCCGAACAGGATAAAAATGCCAACCCACCAGGGCCAGTCTATGATCAGAACGATTCCGAAGATCAGGAGAACAATCAGTATGACCGGGGCTGCTATAAGTGCTGCTTTTATCATTTTCGCAATCATGGGTATCCTCAGGGTGCTACACTTAGGATTGTTTCGCCGATATTATGCAGAATGAACCGGTACAGTATAAAGAGAACAAAGTAGAGAGCCACGGGCACTCCCAGGCAGGAGAGGTTGAACAGGGAAAATCTTGCGGGTTTCCTGTCCGGGAAAGCATCGTTTGAAGCGGCCGGATATGCCTCGGGAAACAGCTCCCCTTTCTCCAGCGCCGGAATCCCTGCGGAACTTGCCAGAAGAACCTTGAGGTTGGAGGTCTTCAATTGTTCGAGCAGGTATGCGTCGTCAGCATTGCCGTAACGGCCCTTGAATCCCATTGCCAGACACAGATAGTACACCTCTCTCACGTCATTGTCATGCGGCCCTATGGCATTGAGACGGTCAAAAAAGAGCTCTCCTGCATTCGTGGTCTGATAGTAGAGACGCTGAAGGGGCTCCCTCTGCCAGCGGAGGTTGTCATTCCATGGAGAATTCATGATGGCCTCATCAACCCACGCACAAAGGGCAAAACGTGCGGAGTCATAATCCTCTTCGGCCACAGTGCACGTTTGGCGGCTCTGGGTGATCAGGCGTTCGATATCTGAGCGTACCTGGTCAAAGCCGGGTTGTTTCTTTGCCGCGGTTTTCAGGAAATATACAACATAGGCAATGAGTTCTACGAAACAATCACTTAAGTGCATGATCAACTTCTCCCTACTACCATGAGTTCAACCGATAAATCCTCGGGTGCCGTATCCCAGTACAGTGCGAGGTTTTTGCCCTTCTGCACGCTGGTCCACTGATCGCTGTGATGATCGATCTGGAAGTACAGGGCGCCTGCGCGGCGCGGAAGTTCCTGTGGCGGGGAGGAGAGGTGTTTCAGGGTGATGGCCGGAAGGGCTCGCACAATCAGGAGAGGAAGCTGTTCTCTGGAGCTTAATTTTGCCCCTGTGTCCAGCGAGCTGAGTACTTCCTGCTGCTCCTGTTCTGTCTCGATAACCAGATAAAAGCGGTTTTTGCCTTCGAATATCGCCGGGGGGAGTTCGACAGAAAAGTAGGTACCGTCGTAGTCAAGCTGAAACACATATTCGGGCCCGGCAGTAATCTCGTCTAACAAAGAGGTGATCGTGTCCTGAGCGCGGGAAAAACATTCTCCAAGATTTTTGTGGTCATATCCCGGAACAAGGGTCGTTCCATCGGCGTTTTCACCCGTGACCGATATGGTGTTCGAGAAGGAGGAGAGCTCACCGATCAGGGA
>CAYRCP010000163.1:0-4951 GCA_964422755.1 uncultured Bacteriovoracaceae bacterium
TTCACAATACCGAAGCGTCCCCGGTCATAGAAGAACACAAAAACAGCCAACCCCAGCAGCGCCATATCGCGGAGAAGATACATCCAGGTTATGGGATCTGCCTCTTCCGAGGTATTGAAACACCCGCAGGAGATATCCAGCCCCCGGACAAGGGTGGCGACCAGGGCACCCAGGAATACAGCCAGGAGCCCGGATACAATAAGTGATGCGCCGGGGACCAGTATGCCCAGGATAAAGCCAGCACCAGCGATCACCTCGATCCAGGGAAGGATGACGGCTACCGGGTTGACGAGAAATCCCGGGAGGATATGGTAGTTATACACGGCAAGGGCAAATCCCTGGGGATCCAGAATCTTGATGAGGCCGGCATAGAAAAAGATGACACCGAGAATCATGCGGAAGCACAGCGAGAGTATATCAGTAGCGGATGAAGTTAGTTTCATTCAGCCGGCCCGCCTTCGGAGGGAAACCCGGCCTCATACCAGCCGATCCATCCCTGTTTCAAAACCCTCACCGGATAAATCCCCTGTGTTTTCAATTGCACGGCCAGTTCATAACTCAGGGGACAATCAGGACTGTCACAGTACGTTACGAGTACGATACCTGCTTTTACCAGGGATTGGAGCTGTTCCAGGTGTTTTTCAGCATTTTGCACAGGCACGTTCAGGGCGCCCGACAGGTGTCCCTGCTCGTATGCAGACGGCTCCCTGGCATCGACAAAAGCAATCTTGTCCTGAGTATACAGTGACCAGGCATCATCCAGACCAACCAGTGCAACCCCCGGGTTCTGCATCCCCGCTGCCACTGATGCATCCCAGTTTCCCGGCAGGTCCAGCCCTTCAGGACGTACTATGTTGACAGCTGCTGCCAGTACAATACTCAGTGCAATCAGAAATCCACCCTGCATGAATGCACTGAGTGTTTTTCCCCTGAGTACGTGCTTACTCATCTCTTGTGCCCGCATATCCACCAAGAGTCTCTCCTCATACGGCATACACTTCGCTGTTACTGATTATACCATGATAATTCTTATGGTTATCAAGATGTTTTTTTGCCACCATATTCATTATCTCATTACCATATGGGTATCTTACCATTGTGGTGGTTACCATGAAGACTGTCAGGCCGATTCGTGCCCGCAGCATAGAGGCTTGTAATAACAACCGGACGTTATCTGAGAAATCCGAAATACCAGTCTATCATCTGTGTTCCCCAGAGCACGAATATGAATGCACCGAGCGCCAGAAACGGACCAAAGGGTATCGCCGCCTTCATGGTCTTTTTCTGTGTCAATGCCCAGGGCAGGCCGAAGAGCGTTCCGATAAGCGATCCCATGAAGATGGTGAACAGGACCCCCTGCCATCCGGTGAATACACCGATCATGCCGAGCAGCTTTACATCACCCCCGCCCATTCCCTGTTTTTTTGTAAGGAAATAGTACCCGTAGATAACCGCGATGAGCAGTCCTGCACCCAGTGCAAGGCCCATGAGCGAATCCCGGTAGGTCAAAGGAAGCCAGTAGACAAGTCCCAGCCCCAAAATGATGCCGCCGATGGATAGCCTGTCCGGGATAATCTGATAGTCGATATCGATAAACGTAATGACAAGCAGGACACATGCCCAGGCATAATAAATGCCGAAACTCACGGTCAACCCGAAGCGATAGAGCATACTCAGTGCAATAAGGGCACTTAAGGTTTCCACAACAGGATACCTGAGTGATATTTTTGCAGAACAGCTCCTGCACCTGCCGCCAAGGAAGATATAGCTCACCACCGGGATATTATCCCACGGCTTGATCGGATTATTGCAGAGGGGGCAGTGAGAGGATGGCCACATGATTGATTCACACCGGGGAATCCGGTGAATGCAGACATTCAAAAAACTCCCGATAAACAGGCCCAGTACTGCGATAGCGACAGGCCATATCACCCGGTCAGATCTCCCCTCTTATACCGCATGACCTCGCCGAGCATGGTTGAGGCGGTATCATTCATAATACCTTTGAGCGGATCATCGTCAGAGAGAAACGAGCCTGCCTCGAGCAGTTTCGTCTTCATGCCCTCCAGATCATCCACCAGGGGAGCCAGCGATTTCAGGTTGCAGTTCGGATCGAGAAGTGCCTTCGAATACTCATCCAGCATATCGATGGCCTGTTCACTCATGGTGAGTGCACTCACCTTGCAGGGATTGAGCTGGTCCATTCGGGGTATTGACTGAACAGATACTGTCTCTTTTGCGTCGGATTTCTGGACATCATTGAGAAGGTCTTCAAAAGCGCCCGGTACTCCGGCGGGTTTGACGGCAGGTGACTTTCCTGTCACCGCTCCAATTATCAGGTTCGGATCTATCTTCATCATTTCCTCCTGATGAAATGTAAGCAAAGATGATGCCAAGGCTTTCTTTCCATCGTCAACCCGCGGGAAAACCTTGAGCAGGGGGAATTTTCTTCCCCTGGATCAAGGATATTCTGCCCCTGTTTATGGGGAAGGAACCAGCCGGGTGATGTTGGTCGACCTGTCCGCAACGAGGGTCTCCACATCCATGGCCATGAGTTCCCGCACGTATTGCCGGATCATGCGCCCGGTCTCATCTATCACCACCTTCGGATCGTTATGCGCACCTCCGGTGGGCTCGGGTATCAGGTAATCCACGATCCCGTCTGCATAGAGATCTCTGCCCGTACCCTTCAAGGTATCGGCTGCGATTTCTTTGTTTGCAACGTCTCCGTACAAGATAGATGAGTATCCCTCAGGGCTTATGGAAGAATAGAAGGCGTTTTCCAGCATGATAATCCTGTCGCCGAAACCAAGTGCCAGGGCACCTCCTGATCCGGCCTCGCCGATAATGCATGCCACTACGGGCACCCGCAAAGCTGCTATGGTGGATAAACACCGGGCTATGGAGAACGACTGTCCCCTGTTTTCCGCCTCAGGGGCAGGATAGGCGCCCGGGGTGTCAACAAAGGTAATAACCGGCCGGTTGAACTTTTCTGCCATCTTCAGCAGGCGCATAGCCTTGTAGTGTCCTGACGGGCTTGCCATACCGTAATGATGCTTTGCGTAATCCTTATGGCTGGTTGAACGTTTCATATGACCGATCACCATAACGGGCATGTCATCCAGGAATGCAAAGCCACCCTTTACAGCAGGGTCATCTTCATAGGTTCTGTCTCCGTGAAGTTCCATAAACTCGGAAAAGATGGCACCTACATAGTCATCGAACACCGGCCTTTCGGTGTGCCGGGCAAGCTCGACACTGCTCCACCGTGATATGCCCGTGTAGATCTCTTCCCTGAACAGCTCAACCTTTTTCGCGATCTCTTGTGTGTCAACACCTTCCAGCCGGGAGATACTCGCCCGCAGTTCCTTCAGGGCATTGTCTATCTCCTCGAATTTATCTTTTTTCTTCATTGCAATTCCACCCCGGCGCTCCCGACAAGAGAAGCGATCTGGGCAAGGAATTCTCTGGTGGGCTTCACCATATATTCCCTGCCTGCATCGATACCCACTACCATACCATCGATTCTGACCTCAAAGCTTAATTGACAGGAGCCCTGACCGTTTGAAACCAATTCCTTGAGCGACTGGATCTCCTCTGGCGTCATCTTTGACGGCAAGCGCAGAAGCAGTCTCTTTGCAAGCATGGCTTCGGCATGATCCAGGGGATGGACCTCTTCCGCGAAGAGCTCTACCTGATCGGCTTCCACCTCTCCTGCCCCGTTGTCAGAGTTCTGGCCGACCTTTGCCTTTACCATAATCGGCGCATCAGCCGTGATGAGATCCTGATATTCACTGAAGCATTGCGGAAAGAAGATGACCGGGACAGACCCTTCCAGATCCTCAAGAACCGCCCGGGCCATTGCCGCACCTTTTTTCGTCCTGGTAACATTCAGATTATTGAGCACCCCTGCAATGATAACCAACCCGGGGGTGTCTGTCAGGGTGCTCGTTGTTGCACTCGTATATTTATCGATGATGGATGCATACTTTTTGAGCGGGTGTCCGGAAATATAGAATCCTACCCCCTCTTTTTCCATCTTGAGCTTTTCATCATCTGACCAGTCCGGGATGTCGGGGAGGTCAATTCCGTTTTGTTCATTGTCCGCAGAGAATTCCTCGAGGTTGAAGAGCGTCTCCTGCCCGGAGAGTTTGTCCTTTGCCTTGCGCTGAGCGTCCTCGAGTAACGCATCGAGCACATCGAAGAGGGCCCTCCGGTTCGTATGAAGGCTGTCGAAGACCCCCACCTTGATAAGAGATTCCACGACACGCCTGTTTACCTTTGACAGAGCGAGACGCCCGAGAAATGAGGCAAGATCGGTGAATTTTCCGTTTGCATCCCTTTCCTCGAGGATCACTTCCACAGCTGCCATACCCACGTTTTTGATGGCACCCAGGCCAAACCTGATACCCTCGTCCGCGGCGACGAACTCCCAGTTGCTCTCATTGATGTCGGGAGACAGTATGGCCACTGATTTGGCCTTGCATTCGGCAATGTGTTTGGTGACCTTCTCGGTCTGGCTCAAATCGAGGGTGAAATTCGCCGCCATGAATGCCTTGAAATGATGGGCCTTGAGGTATGCTGTCTGATAGGCCACCAGGGCATATGCCGCGGCATGAGACTTGTTGAATCCGTAATTGGCGAACTTTTCCATGAGGTCGAAAATCTCGGCAGCGGTCTGCTTGGCAACACCGTTCTTCACTGCCCCTTCCACGAAGATCTCCCGCTGTGTAGCCATCTCCGCGGCAATCTTCTTACCCATGGCCCTCCTCAGGAGATCCGCCTTGCCCAGGGAGTATCCGGCAAGTTTCTGGGCGATCTGCATGACCTGTTCCTGGTAGACGATAATCCCGTAGGTTTCCTTCAGGATGCTCTCCACCAGGGGATGCGGATAGTCAATCTTCTCCCTGCCGTGTCTTCGCTCTACGTACGAAGGGATGAGATCCATGGG
>CAYRCP010000164.1:0-4945 GCA_964422755.1 uncultured Bacteriovoracaceae bacterium
CTTCAGTCGCGCCCGAAGGGTGAGGGCCATGGATGGCCCGAGTCACAAAGGGACAGAGGCACAGAGTCACAAAGGGGACAAGGGGACAGAGGCACAGAGTTACAACGGCCCGAGTCACAAAGGCTCAGAGGGCTGCGGGGTAGTTTATATATCCTTGAGCAGTCTGTTGGCCGGTGATTTCTCGATGGCTGCGCTGAACTCCCGGAGTGTCTCTGAAAGGGCGGTGAATGAATCTGTCCGGGCAACAGGGATGGAATCGATCCCTTTTTTCTCCAGGGCGCCTATGATGAACGAGATGCTGAACTCATTGATGTCGCGTGCGGGCTGATAGGCAACATTGTTATCCTCTTCCGAAGTCGTATGAATGATAAGGCCGCAATCCGCAAGGTCACAGATGATCTCCCGGACCAGGCGAATCGGTATGTCCAGGGCCTCGGCTATCCCCTGTGAGGTCATGGGCTTTTCCCCGTTAGCGAAATGCCTGACGAGCAGATGGATAATCTGCAGGCTTAGGAGTTTCCTGAATAAGGGACTGATCTTTTTCCTGTCCGGTTCGTACTCGTATGCCTCCACATTCTTGTGGGCAAAGCTGAGCTCTGCCCCGAAGAGCACGATTAACCAGCTGAGCTGCAGCCACACCAGGAACAGGGGCAATGCTGCGAAGCTGCCGTAGATAGCGTTGTAATGAGCTACCCCGACCTGGAATATGACATAAAACTTCTGCACAATGACAAAGATCGTTCCTGCGGCAATACCCGCGATAAGCCCTGAGCCGAAGTTGATTTTTGTGTTGGGCATGAAAATATAGATAAAGGCGAAGAGTATCCAGATGAGACAGTACGGAAGGATTCCTATCACGAGGCCGATAAGCGGGGAGAATACTCCGAGCAGTTCTATCTTCTGTGTTATCTGGGTAAGGCGGGTTGCAATCATCACCGTTGCACTGCTGGACATGATGAGAAGGACAGGCGCGATAAGCATTAAGGAAAGATAATCGCTGAATTTTCTCCCGAGAGAGCGTGCGGTTCCGATGCCCCAGATACCATTGAGGGCCTCCTCGATCTGACCCAGGACATTTATGACTGCCCACAGGAGTACGGCTATCCCTACACCCGCTATCAGCCCGCCTCTGGTGTTTTCCAGCATGCTGCGGGAAAACTCGATTACCTGCATGATCACCTGTTCCTGGCCGCTGAATTTCTCCAGGAGTTGCTGTTCAAGACGATTCTGAAAGCCGAATCCCTTGGCGATGGCAAAGGCCATTGCCACTACAGGGACAATGGAGAGCAGTGAGTAGAACGTGAGCGCCGAGGCACGAAGAGGACATTTGTCCCTGATAAATTCTTTAATGGTTATGATGATAATCCTGGTGGATTTAATGACAAAGCGCCTGGTCGTTCCAAGATCTTTGATGCGTATTCGCCAGATGTCCTCCTGGACGAATCGGGTAGCCGAAGATATGCGGTTTGGCAGATCTTTCATGAATCATTCCTCCTCATATATATCGCCGTGAACGATCGGATCGATTCCGACCATGCCGCCACGGCGGATACTGGCCCTTTAAGGTACACCACAGAGCCCGGTGACGACACCGGGCGCCATTGTCATTGCAGGTTGAGATCCACGCGGGAATTAGCGACCCCTTCGATTTTTTCCGGTGAGAGCGGCTGTTTCTTAACCAGGAAAATCCTTTCCGGATTGACCTTCTGCGATTTTATCAGGCAGCTTTTCAGCTGTTGTGCCCGATGGGCCGCCAGCAGTCTCAGATCGTTGTCGCCTACCTCGATATGTTCGATAATGAGTTTCTCCATCTCCCGGGCAGGCAGTGATTTGGTTAACCCAAGGGCATTTTTCGGTTTGGGAAACGTCTCGGCCTTGTATGCCTTTTTCAGATACCGCTCAAATTCATCCGGGGCGATGACTATTTCATCCACTGCGACGGCAGGAGATCCCTTTTTCAGCATGGCCATTAGTTTCTGGGACTTCAGCTTTTT
This sequence comes from uncultured Bacteriovoracaceae bacterium, assembly GCA_964422755.1. GTDB lineage: Bacteria > Desulfobacterota > Desulfomonilia > UBA1062 > UBA1062 > DSAD01. The sequence goes on from CAYRCP010000164.1 coordinate 1,995, forward strand.
TTCAAAGAAGTATTGAATGAGACCGTTTCTGTCATGTTCCCTGTCCGCATAACCCTGGATCTCGAGGTTTATGGAGGGCTTGTCGGAGAGTATCTGCAGGAGGACGGCGAGATTTTTTTCGCAGTCTTCAGGGAGCGTTGCCCTTCCATGTTCAAATTCCACATAGTTCAGTTGATCGGCACCGGGATACATTGCTGCCAGAGCGGAGAAAGGTGATGTTGCAGCCTTTTTGATAATGTTGCCAAGCATCTGGAGAATGATTTTACCTATCCTGAACTGTGGATCATCGGTTTGGCCGGTGACCGGCAGATCAAGGTTGATTTTGCCCTGGGGGTCTTTGAGGAGAGAAATGGCAAATTTCACCGGCAGGCTTGTTTTTTCATCGCTTTTGACCGGGTCACCAAAGGTGAACTGATCGATGGATACATTGTTTAGAGATTCCAGTTTCTTTTTGTCGATGAGATAGTTCAGGTCAAGGGAGAGCTTTCCTTTGTGTATCGTATAGCCCATGTACTTTCCTGCATAGGGAGATTCCGGGGTAAGGTCTATATCTTTGAAGTTCACATGGAGATCGACAAAGAGATCTTCCTTGAGCGGGTTGATTTTTCCCTCGATCAGGAGCGGGGAGGTGCCCTCGAGCTTGCCCGACAGGTTTATCGTTGCAGCCTTTGTCTCCTGGGAGGTAAGCCCAATGACCGATCCCTCGATATTTGTCAGCCGCGTGGTGTAGTTGGGCTTGATGTTCTTGTCGAGGAAAGAGAGGCTGGCGTTTTTCAGCGAGATCTTTGCGATCCGGATGTTCTCGATGCTGTTCTTTGCTTCTTCCTGCTCCGGTTTTTTCGTATCGTGCGGTTGTGTGACGATGGTGCTCAGGTTGAGCCTGCCGTCCGGATTGATGATAACCCGCGAGAATGAATCCGTTAACGCAATCTCTTTAATCTTGATATACGAGGGATTGAACCCCGCATCTATGGTATTCAGGCTCAAGCTTTTCCATGTGACAAATTCGTCTGCATAGTCTTTGTCCACCGAGGCGAAATTGGTGAGCGCTGCATTGCCTTTGTATGAAACGCTGAGACCTTTTTTGCTGTCTTTTTTCAGTGCAAGCGTTCCCTCGCTCGATGCACTGCCCTTGCTGATGATGATGCGTATCTGATCGGAAAAATAGGGTTGTATCCATGCGGGTTCCATGCCGGCAAGGTTTAATTTTGCATTACAAAAGAGCGGATCCATGCCGAAGGTTGCCCTGGTAGAAACCGAGCCTTTTCTGTTCAACCGGCAGGTCAGGTCTGCGGTGCCGGTACTGCCTGCGCCCGTTGATATGTTCTGCGCAGAGATCTCGAGGTCTTGCCCCGTGAGCTTCACCGGGTCGGGGGTTGAATTGTCAGAGAAGGTGAATGTACCGCCTTTCAGGTCCGCCTTGTCAATGGTCAGGGAAAAGGGTTGTGTTTCCGGGGTTTCGGCGGTCGTGGCTGTTGGTTGTGTTTTTTTCAGCACCTGGCCGAAGTTGATCGCCCCCTTCTTGTCCCGTCTGATGTGCACCTCCGGAGAAATAATGTCCACACCGGCGAGATGAACGGATCGTGCCAGAATCTGTGAGGGGGCGACCTCGATTGAGATCCGGGGGATGGTGAGAAGCGGGAGGTCTTTCATGTCCGTGATAGAGAGATTGCTCAGGCCCAGCTTCCCTGAAGTTTTAAGAACCGGGGGTTTGTCTTGTTTGAACTGTGTGTAGGAGATACTGGCCTGCAGATCGAGGGTGCCCGAGAGGATCTTCATCCGGATCTGCTTGGGCAGGTATTCGAGATAGTATGGGATATCGATGCCGTTGAGGTCGATCTGAAAGAGGGTTTCAAGAGAGTCGTGAAACGGTTTTGACCGGCCTTCGACAACTGTGCGGGTACCATTGATGGTTGCCTCGAAATGAGGCTGGACAAAGATCTCTGAATTTTCCCCGATGTTGGACAAAAAAGGCAGTGCCAGAACGATGTCGGTGAGTTCATGGTGCTTGTTCTTCGGCGCATCCACCACATCGACTCTGCCGCGGTCCACCTGAATGTTGCCCAGGAAGAAACTGAGAGGGGCATCTTCGGGGTTGTTTTGTGCCTGATCCTTTTTTATGAGATCGGAGAAATTGTACTGACTGGGGGCTTTTCGGAGTATCTTTACATAAGGTCCCAGCAGCCTGATCTCCTTGATGACAAGTGCCTGTTTAAAAGCGGATATGGCCTGAAGGTTGATATAGAGTTCTTCAAACGACGAGAAGGTGTCTTTCCCTTCGAGATCTTTTATGACAAGTCCCTTTACCTTTGCCGAGAGTATATAGGGATTGGTGTCGATATCTTCGATGGTGACCTGGCGATGGAGGTTTTCGGAAAGCTTGTCCGTGAGAACATACTTTCCGACGTGCGGGAGAAGGTAAAAACCGGTGAGAGTATAGACGAGTATAAAGACAACGAGTCCGAGTATAATCTTTTTGGGCATGGGCCTCTTCTTTTTTTATTGAATCCGTCTTCGCTTTCAGCTTCCGTCTTCGTCTTCGACTATGCCGGACGAGACGCCGGACAATGCGTCTGACACGCCGTCGAAAAAAGCAACTTGGGGTAGTTTCCCCTTAAGCTTGTTTAATGAACAAGGTCCAGGGCTTGCCCCGTTGGTCATAGTATCGATTCAATAATAGAGGATCATTGCGAAAATGCAACAGATTTTTCGGGATGTTCTCTGCTGGTGTCCCGGAAGGCTCCAGGTAATATGCCTGTTGCCCTGGTTGTTCTATAAAAAAAGGGCACTGTCAGGTGTGACAGGCCCCATTGCAAAGTTTGGGCTATTGCCCCGGAGGTATAATTACATGACAGGGAAATATGTCAGCCAAGTTACTTTTCTATAGGTGAGTCCGTCTTTTCATAGTCCCACCATGAGCCGTCATACATGGTCACATGCTTGTATCCCAT
>CAYRCP010000165.1:0-4925 GCA_964422755.1 uncultured Bacteriovoracaceae bacterium
CCGACATTTTGTAGAAAGTTTTGACCGAGTGACCTCTTTGCTCTCATTCTTGTGTTCCTTCTCTCCCCTGGGGCTTGACCCTGCACTGGTTATAGGGGAGCAGGGTATCTTATATAGCAGTTTCTGTCCTGGTTATGGAGGGCCATCTCGAGCGGGCATTCATATCAAGGTCGGCGTACAGGCCCTCTTTGAAATACCGGATGCTGGCAATGGCGATCATGGCTGCATTGTCGGTACAGTATTTTCGCTCGGGGATAATAAGGTCGATCCCCTCTTCGTCCGCCGTGGACTGGAGGCGAGTGCGCAGTGCCGTATTGCTCGCAACGCCGCCGCTGATCACGAGCAGATTCATGCCATGGTCTTTTACCGCCTTGATTGCCTTTGTAACGAGCACATCCACAACTGCCTCCTGGAATGCAGCGGCGATGGTGCTGACCAGCCCCTCTTTTCCGGGCACGGGTTTCTTGCCGTCCGGCAGGCCGGAGAACCGCAGGTCTATCTCGGGGAATATCTCCTGGCGAATAACGCGGTTGAGCACCGCTGTCTTGAGCCCGGAAAAACTGAAGTCGTAACCCTCGTCGTTTATCATGGGCCGTGGCAGATCGATCTCGTGGTGATCGATTTCCCTGGATATCTTTTCGATGATCACCCCGCCGGGATATCCCAGCCCGAGAAGTTTTGCTACCTTGTCAAAAGCCTCTCCTGCAGCGTCATCAAGTGTCTGGCCGATCTGGGTCATCTGTGAAGGCGAGTGAATCAGGTAGAGCGATGTATGTCCGCCCGAGACTACCATGCCGACATGGGGATAGGTTACCTCATGATTGATTTTCGCAGCACTGAGATGCCCCTCCAGATGGTTTATGCCGCACAGCGGCAAATTAAGCCCGTATGCGAGGGCTTTTGCAAAAGAGATCCCCACCAGCAATGCCCCTACGAGCCCTGGCCCCTGGGTGACGGCAATCCCGCCCAGGTCCTCATACGCAAGGCCGGCTTCATTCATGGCTTGTGTTACCACCGGGTCGATGAGTTCGATATGTCTCCGGGAGGCAATTTCGGGCACAACCCCGCCAAAGGCGGCGTGATCAGCTATCTGGCTTGCCACGACATCGGAGAGGATGTTCCCTTCATCGGTGGTCACAGCCGCTGCGGTTTCATCGCATGAGGTTTCTATGGCAAGGATGTTCATTAATGCTTTTCCTTTAAATCAATAAAGAAGTTTGCAACCGGTGTATCGCCCCGCATGGCGGAGATCCGGTAACGCCTGGTATCAGGGTCGATCTTCCGGGCATATCTGGCAAGCAGTACGGATGTATCGATGGGATGACCGCGGTCTTCGCCCACATTGTCATCCCAGTTGGAGACAAATCCCTTGAAATTGACATTGAGCCCGTGACTCGTGGATCCCCGGTAGACAAGGTCTTTCAATACAATGATGGAACCACTGGGCGCATCAAGGACAGCACCGGGGTTCAAGGCAAAATCTACATTGTTTATCTCGATAATGAGCCATGTCCTGCTTGTATGGGGTATAATATCCACATAGATCTTTCCGCATGGGAACATATCTTTCTTCACATCCACCGTGGTTGAATTTTCTATTGTGAAATCCTTTCCCATATCGTTTATCTGGCCATAGCCTTTGATATCTGCAACCACCCCGCGCGTGTAATTTGTTTTGATATCGGTCACCTTAAGGTTGTCGCCCTTATTGATGAAAATGTGCTCATTTTCACGTACCGCAGTTGGATTGGCGTTGTTCAGTGATACCAGGACATAATCCAGAATGGGAGGTTCGATGTATATGCTCGGCTGTGCAGGCTCGATGCCGATCTCTTTCATAAACGCATTGACCACCATGGTCTGAAGGACAACCCGTTTCCTGAAATCTTTGATGGCTTTCGACGTCTCGCTGGCAAATGCGGGTTTATTCAATTTTGTGAGCATATAATACGTTGCGGATTTTCTCTGTTCTTTGTGAATACTGGCCATGGAAGATGTCTGGTGATTATTGAACAGGAACCGGTACTCCTCCTCATGGATAGACGCATTCACCCGTTCACTGACCCGGTTTGCCATTCCTTCGAGGTCGAAAATCTCTCCATCAGGAGTGGTATAGGTGGCGGTATCGGCTATGATTGACTGTCCGAACCGTCTGGGATTGTGCATGTTGTCAATATACTCGGGATGATAAAAACCCGATCCATCATGCATATTGAGGAAGTAATCCGATTCGGCCATGAGGTCCTTGATCTTGGTTACAACGTCACTGTCCGGATCAAATTTAGTGGCACCGGCGAACTTCCGGTTCATATCTCCATTGGGACCCCGGTTATTGACCAGAATGGAATAAAAATTGGCCCTGGGAACCACGATCAGATTACCCTTTTTCAGCCCCATGTCCACGTAGAGGTCTGCTGCGAGGTAGCCGCCCGGCTCATCACCCTGAATTCCCCCCATGACCATCAGGGTGGGTCCCTGCTCCTGTCCGCATATGCGGTATATATCCAGTTCATGGTCGGTTCCCTTGAAGAATACCTCGTGGGTTGTTGCGGCGTATGCTCCCAGCGGAATACTCAGGACAAAAATAAAACAGATGAATTTATTGATCATACGATTCCTGTTGGTCATTGGATTTGCGCTTTGTTTACGGGCATTGCAAGACACAGATGTTCATTATTATCGAAGATATAGAAAATCACCGCGTTCCAATTCCCAATGGATGGCGGTATTTTAATGCTCATGGGTTTGAAGTTCTTTATTGAAAAGGCGTGGCCCTTGTTTTTTTCAACGGGCAGGCCTTCATCGAGTTTTACCCCGGGATAGCATGCATAGTCATCGCCCCTTTTGAATACCGCATATACATATCCCGTCGCTGTCTGCTGCGGCTGTGATTTGAGGTTGACGATCTTGAACAGGAGATAATCACTCTCGACAGAGACCTCGGTTATCTCCACAATGGGGGGGTAGCGTTTCATCGGGGGCTTGGCGACTTCGGGTACAGGTGCCGCCTTATGCGTAATGCTCATACTGAGTTTCTTTTTCAGGGATATGATCTCCTCGTCCTTCTGCGTCAGAAGTATATTGAGATCCCTGAGCTCTGCAGACTGCATGGTGATTGTCTGCTGTTGATCGTTCCCCGTATGCCGGGTACCCAGCAGCTGGGCTGTGACAAGGACCATGCCGACCAGCAAGACCACTATCGAGGTCAGTATCAGCCTGACCCAGAATGATCGCACGGTCATCACCGGCCTTTCCCCGGTCGGACGCATAATAATTATCTGGTACGGCTCACGGTTTTTCATAGATACGTTCCCATTTTTCTCCTGTTATGAAGAACCCCTTGCTTGTCCTTATGAGTTGCAGTTCTTTTATACCAGTATCGGCGTAACAATCAGAGGTGAATCTTTGTTTGGCCCGCAGTTCCCAGTAAACCCCCTTGCGGAGTGTCTCTATATCCTCAAGCACTACCTGTATGTTTCGGTAAGGTTCAAGATTTCGTTCCTTGCGTTTAAAGTATTTATCTCTCGAAGGGAAGGACAACGCATAGCAGTTTTTCATCTTGTTAAGATCTTTTGCTTGCCAGGAGGTTTTCCAGTTATCTAAAAATGCCATGAGAGAATCATTCTCCCGGTCAAGCAATTCAGTCGCTTCGAGTTGCCATCCGGGGACCTTCTTCAGGGGCAGGAATTCTTCTGCCAGAATTTTCACTCCGCTGGATCCGTTTTCCAGATAGACGAATTTGACGCCCGTGCTCTGGAAACCGCCGCCGGAAAAATCCATCAGAAAATAACCGAGCACATACCCGTTGGCACCGACAATGCTGATGCCGTTTGTCAGTATTGAAAGGTAGTCGAACTTTTCAAACGTCCGCTGTTTTCGCTCGATATAGGTATCAAGATCATCTCCCCTGAGGGTGTCGTAGAAGCGAGGAGAGTAGCATGACCGATACCGCTGGGCGTCTTTATTTTCCCATGCATCCAGCCAGGAGATGATAAAGTTTTTATAGAGCTTTTCCATGGCATTCATTGATTCTTCATCGATATAGACCATGTTATCCATATTGATGATGGGCGAGTGATAGGGTTTAAGATACCCGGAGAGTTTTTTCAGGTCATCATTGGCCAGCGAGATACACCCCTTGGTGTCAGTGGAATCCAGGGGAATGATTCTTCCGTGTATCCAGATGCCGTTGCCGTTCTTTTTATGGGAGATATCAATCGGGTTGGGGTAGTTCAAGACATATGCCCCCCATCCATAATAGTCCGGCAGCTCATCACCGGAGAGAAGATTTTTAAAAAAATAGATGCCTTCAGGGGTGCGCCTATCACCTTCAATCTTCTTGTCACCGGGATTCATGCCCGTTGAACAGGGAAGATTCAGGACCTCATCTCTCCCCTTGAACAGATGCAGCTGCTGCTGTGACTTGTCTACGCAAATACTGTATGTCTCCTGATCCAGGCTGATTAAAGACACAGGGATTGAGTCATGCCCTGAGATATCCGATACAGGCAGGCATGCATACACAAATACAATGAAGATGAAAGTAACTAAAAATCGGGTATCCATTTAAAATTAAAGATCTTTTCTCTCTATTATAGAACGGACCTCGTAGCCAAGACGTTCAATGGCCTCTCTCCCGCCTTCGGATCTGTCCAGAATGGCGATTACCATGTCGACAACCATGCCCGCTTCCTCGATATGCTCTATGGCGGTAATGGTGCTGGAACCGGTTGTTATCACATCTTCAACCACCACGACCTTGAACCCTTGTGCTATGGGTCCTTCGATCATATTTTTCGTGCCGTGGTCCTTTTTGCCTTTCCTGACGAGAAAGGCATTGATGGTTTGACCTGCCTGATAGGCAACGAGGCTTGACGCAACGGCAATGGGGTCTGCGCCGATAGACATACCGCCGATTGCATCTA
>CAYRCP010000166.1:0-4900 GCA_964422755.1 uncultured Bacteriovoracaceae bacterium
GAAATCATACAACAGCTGCACGGGGTTTTTCTCGGACAGGAAGATGTGGTAAAATCAATTCTCTGCGCTTTTTTTGCCGGAGGCCATGTCCTTCTCGAAGGTGTTCCCGGGGTGGGCAAGACCCTTATTGCCCTTGCATTGTCTAAGCTCCTTCACCTGAATTTCAAACGTATACAGTTCACCAACGACATGCTTCCCTCTGATATCACCGGGTTTCATACATTCCAGAGCGGATCCATGAAACTCGATCTGATGAAAGGGCCTGTCTTTGCCAGTATCGTTCTGGCTGACGAAATAAACAGGACATCACCAAAGACCCAGTCGGCATTGCTTGAAGCAATGGAGGAGAACCAGGTCACGATCGACGGCATCACCTATGAACTTCCCAAACCTTTTATGGTGATCGCCACACAGAATCCTGTCGAGGTTGCAGGCACCTTTCCTTTGCCCGAGAGCCAGCTGGACAGGTTCCTGATGAATGTCAAGGTGGGGTATCCACCCCTTCAGGCAGAAAAAGAGATCCTCAGCAAGGATATCGACCATACGGATGCGCTGAAACTTTCCCCGATCATGGACAGGGACACGATCATGGAACACCTTTCCGGTGTATCCAGGATTCTCGTTCACAAAGAGATTCTCGAATATATGGCCGCGATTGTCCGGACAAGCCGCACCCATGATAAAATTGAACTGGGGATATCACCCCGTGGCGGGCTCGCGCTCAAGAGGGCATGCCAGTCATGGGCCTTTCTGCACGGAAGGAGTTTTGTCACTCCCGGGGATGTCAAAAAGGTGAGCCCTCTGGTCCTGGCGCACCGGGTTATTATCAAGGATGGGGACCCATCCGGCATCATAGAGGAACTGGTCAATGAGGCTGGCGCCCCTATTTAACCGCCTGAAACCCCCACGCGGGTTTCGCCTCACCAAAGCGGGAAAGTTCTTTTTCCTCTTCCTTTCTGCAATCATCGTTGTCGCAATGCTGACAGGCAACAACCTCTTATTCCTGATCCTTGCCGGCATGCTCTCTTTCATGATCGTCTCGGGCATTGAATCCGAGAGAAATATCCGCTATCTGGAAATGGCACGCAACGTTCCAAAAGAGATCTTTGCAAAAAGACCGGCACTGCTTCACTACGCAGTACTCAACAAGAAGATGTCATCGAGCAGACTTGTCATTCACGACATGGAAAAGATACAGCTGGGTCAACTCATGAAGGGCGCAACCGAGAAACTGGACTGCAGGCACATATTCCCCAACAGGGGCACCTTTCATCTTGGCAAGGTGGAGATATCAACCACGTACCCGTACGGTCTGTTCGACAAGTCAATATCCTTTGACCTGGGTGAAGACATTGTCGTGTTTCCTGAACCCTTGCCGCACACCCCGGTTGTATCCACAGGCTCTGAGGGCCAGGGAAGGGGGACTGCTCACGACAGCGTATCACACGTGAGAGCGTATATACCGGGAGACCCGCTGTCGAGCATTGTATGGAAAAAGCAGCATCTGGGACTTGTATCCCGGGTTGTGGAAGGAGGATCAGGCACGAGCGGCGTGGTTGTGCTGCTTCCGCAGGGTGATATGGAACGCAAACTCAGTAATGCGACGTTCATTATCCTTGAACTGCATAGGGCAAGGAGACCCTTTGGCCTGATCATGAACGAATATTTCAGCGGCATTGGTGTAGGAAGGGACCATAAACTTGAGATCCTGCGGCATCTCTCACTTGCAACAGCCATTCAGAAGCCGTGCACAATACAGTTACATGGAAAAATACACGTCATCACCCTATAAACTCTCCCTGATCACTACCGGAATATCCCTTGCCGGCATGGTATGCCTTGTCCTGGCAGACCTCTTGCCCTGGCCGGCATTTACGGCAATCTTGCTGCTCCACCTCCTGGTTCTCAAGGTGTTTTATGCCCGTATTTCCATTGCAGCACCGCTGGTTGTTGTCGTTTGTCTGCTGGTTGTCTGCCTTGAATTCTTCAGGGTGCATCTCCAGGGCAGGGAGATGTTGATCCTGGCCCTGCGTGACATCATCATATTCTTTGCCGTCATCAGGCTTGTATTACCCAAGACCACCCGGGAGATCTATCAGATCATCGGGATCGCACTGGCAGAATGTATTCTTGCCACGATCTTTACCTTGAGCCCCCTGTTTCTCATCGGGTTAACACTTATGCTCTGCATGGTCCCCATGGCGCTGTACTACCTCGACGGAATCGGGTACGGGCAGGATAAAGACTCACCCGATCATGGGTCTCTTCACTGGCCCGGGGTTTGGTGTGGGATAATCATTATAAGCATCATCCTGTTCTATATTATTCCCCGGCCATCATCGACCATCATCAAATCTTCTCTGTTTTCCCAGCCGAGGACAGGCTTCTCGGAAGAGGTGGACCTCAGCAGGACCGGGAGTATCGAAGTGGACTCCAGTGTGGTCATGCGAATCGTATGGGAAACGGGAAAAGCTCCCGAGACATTTTATCTGACCGGTGCAAGGCTCGAGAAGATGTCTTCGAATGGTTTCTCCAGGGAATCGTCCCAACCAAAAAAGCTTACCCTTGATTCATCCTCCACGGACAAGATCACCATCTACCCCACAGGCCTTGCTGCGCGAAACGTCTTTTATCCTTACCGTCTTGCTGCAATCGTCCCGGGAAACGTTGTCAGGCAGGGGAAGAACTACTATTGGAGCGGGGATGTACCGCCGGTATATGAAGTAAGGGTACACAGGAACCAGAGCGACGATCCAGCCTGCAGCACGTATGTTCCGGCGGGTCTCATGCGTGTCGGCGCCCTGGGATCAAGCCTGGCAGGCCGGGGTGCAGCAGCGCAGCAGGTAGCAAGGATTGAAGATCATCTCCGCAATCATTATACATACTCGCTGAACAGCGAGGAGATACCAGGAGATTTTTCTCCCATCGAGTGGTTTGTATTCCAGGGCAAAAGCGGCAGCTGCGAATATTTTGCCTCGGCACTGGCCGCAATGATCAGGGGGTGCGGCATCCCGTCACGGGTCGTCACGGGATATCTTGTCCATGAATTCAATACCAACGGGGAATATTTCATCGTCAAATCGAGCGATGCACATGCCTGGGTGGAATATTGGGACGGTTCCTGGCATATCGCGGATGCCACACCCAGGTCAGATTCCCTCTCCGGCAGCCGGTCAAATGTTTTCGATACGCTCCGTTTCAAATGGATACGGTGGATCATACAGTATTCCCTTGAAGATCAGGTGCACCTTGCCGGGGTTGTTCTGCTGAAGTCACCGGATATCGACGCCGAGATGGGATATGCACTGTACGCGGGTATGGGAATTGTCATCAGCGCAGGCATTATCTGGTTGATCTATTTCACCCTCAGGATGAAATCGTTGCCTGCATACCTGAAAATACTGAGGGCCTTCAGGAAAAAAGGGGTGGTCTTGAACGAGCAGGATTCGCACGAACAGCATTTAAGCCAGATCACAAAACATTGGTCAGCCATGGCCCCTGATTTCAGGGCCTACCTCCGTGTCTATCTTGCATGGCGTTTCGGCGGCCGGAAGACGGATATTACCGCACATACCCACGAGATGATCGACAAGATACGCTCGACCCCGCGGCCGAAGATTTCTCAATAAGTGTTTCCCATGTGCCGGAGGATAAAAATGTCTGGTTCGAGATCTCAGGGGCAAAGGGCTAGAGGTTCACAGGGCCAAAGTGAAGGATCGCCTTTCAGTCGCGAGCATTTATCTTTTGAGATTGCTTCGCTCAGCAATGACAGAGGAGGTGATTGTGCAGAGGTTCTCAAGAAATTTATCTCCTGAATATTTGTTTACAGATCCTGAATACTGTTTCTTGTCCCTGCGCCCTTAGACCTCGAACCCGGGCTTTTTCCAACACTCCAATACTCCAACACTCCAGTACTCACCATTGCATTACTCAAAAATATCAGACAGGTGAGTTAAATCAGCAGAATGAACAACAGCCGGGATGAACAGTGCCGTCCGTTACGGTGTAATAACCAGTTCAACACGCCTGTTCATGGATTTTCCCTCGTCAGACTTCGAGTCTGCGATGGGTTTTGTATCTCCGTAGGATATGGCGCACATCTTGTCTTTGGGAATGCCGATTTCGTTGAGCACGATAAGCACGGCCATGGATCTGGCCTGGGCGAGATGCCAGTTGGTAGGATATACCCTGCTCATCTCCTTTGACACGGGTGTGCTGTCTGTGTGACCGCCGATCTCGATATAAATGGGGTCCATCTGTTTCAGACCGCGGGCGATCTTTGCGATCAGGCCGGCACCCTTTGGGGTGAGCCATGCACTCGTGGTGGTGGGGAACATGGCGCGCTGCGGGATGACAATCTTGATCTTTTCCTGACTCCGGATAATGTATGCCTGGTCATTAAGGCGTTCGGTTTCCAGGTAGGCGAGGATATATTCATATGCCTTGTTCATGCGCCACTGAGCTTCTTTTCTTTCCTGGATGATGGCATTGAAACGGGAAATCTGTTTCAGCAGAGCCTTTTTTTCCTCAAGGCATTGGATGTTCTTATCCAGCAGCAGTTGTTTTTCGTCAACAGATGTCGTGAGTTTCGAAGATGCAACTTTGAGGTTCTCCTGCGAATCATGCATCAGTTTTTTCAGGGTGGTATTTTCGTCCTGGACCATGGTCAACTGTCCTGTGCACGTATTGAGTTCATCCACCACCGCATTGAATTCCTCTGCTGAATATTTATGGGCGCATCCCATGGGCAGGGACATGGACATTACAAGCAGAAGCAATAGAATAGTTTGTCTCATATAGCATTCATACATACTAACTTCTCCATATTGTGTCAATGCCCTGACGATCTTGGAAGAAAAGTAACTGCCGTTGTGAGACGAGCATTTCAGGCTATAGGCTG
>CAYRCP010000167.1:0-4846 GCA_964422755.1 uncultured Bacteriovoracaceae bacterium
GGTTTGCAATATCCTCCTCTGATCCCATGTCGCATTTTACGGCAAGGGTCTTGACGCCGAGACCTGCAAGTTCTTCGGCCACCTTTTCACAATTGGCAACCTTCCTCGATGCAATCACCACATTCGCCCCTGCTTCGGCAAGACCGGTTGCGATAAACTTTCCGATGCCCCGTGCTCCACCGGTTACGATAGCTACCTTACCTTTTAGATCAAACATCTCTTTGACATTCATGGAACCCTCCTCCTTCTTGTGCTGTGTTTTCCCCTTAGATTTCATTACCCTTCAGGGGGGCTATTCAATTCAATAATCGCTGCAATCTTTCCAGCGAATTATGCTCAACCTGCTTGTGCAAGGATCTCCCATGGGCGTCCATGGTTACCAGAGCCGGCAGATCCTTAACCTCCAGGACCCACATGGCCTCTACCTGGCCGTATTCAAGCATATGCACGGCTTCCACCGCCACGATACGCTGTGCATAGAACTGTGCAGCTCCTCCTACGAGATGAAGGTATACGCAACCCGCAGATATCATGGCTTCCTGCGTTTTTTCACCCATGCCGCCTTTTCCCATGATCGCGCCCGGGTGAAACCGCCTGATGATATCTGCCTGATATGGCTCTTCTCTCATGGATGTGGTGGGGCCGGCGGCAGTTACCTGCCAGGTATCGCCCTGTTTTTTCATAACAGGTCCGCAGTGGTAGATAATGAGGCCTGTCAGGTCGACAGGAGAAGTGCCCCCTGAGGCCAAATGCTTGTGAACCTGGTCTCTTGCAGTGACGATTCTTCCTGAGATAATCACCTGATCCCCGGTGGAAAGGGATGAGATAATATCGGGCGTGAGCGGGAGGGTGATCCTTCTTACAGCCATTTTTGTATTGCTCCTGAATCATCGAGTTCAACGCAGTAGCGTCTGGTGGCCCAGCAGGAATAGCTTATGGTAACAAAATAACAGGCAGGATGTCTGCCCGCAGTGCCGATTTTAATGCCCAGAGCGGTCGACCTGCCTCCCAGGCCCATGGGCCCGATGTCCAGGGTATTGGCCATCTCGAGTACGCGGGTTTCCAGTTGATCGATAGCCTCATCGTCGCTCAAGTCATCAAGTTTTCTAAAGAGCTGTTCCTTGGCAATCATATACCCCGAGCCCCGGTCCCCGCCGATGCATACCCCGAGTATTCCCGGGGCACACCCCTTGCCCTGAGCGCAGCAAATTGCATCGAGTATGCATTTTTGCACACCTTCGAAATCTCTGCCCGCCTTAAGCCCTTCATGGGGGAGGCTGTACTGGGTGCTTACGTTTTCCGAACCGCCGCCTTTGAGCATGAGGGAGATGTGCGTTGGTCCTTCTGTCGGAATGAAATGAATCTGGGGCACATGCTGCCCGATATTGTTTCCGGTGTTTTTATCCGTCCTGGTATCTACGCAGTTCTGTCGAAGGATACCTTGCTTTGTGAGATCGGCAATGGCATGTTTAATAGCCTCTTCGAGTTCAAAAAAGAACTCTACACTGCGAGCTCTGACGATGGCAAAAACAGCACCGCTATCCTGACAGACAGGCAGTGCTGTATTTTTTGAGAGCTCCACACTTTCGCAGATGGTGCCGAGAATGTCGTGCGCTATGCTGCTCTTTTTTTCTGCCTGTCCGGCCTGAACAAGCGCATCTCGTATGTCGGGTGGAAGCTCGGTGCTTGCCTTCTTTACAAGATCATACATGCTTTTGCGCAGCAGTGACGTGTCCATGAAAACCCTATAGCACAGAGTGAGAAGCTTTTCCAATGGTTGCGATGAATTGCCGTTCAATTATTTCCGGCATTGTTCTCTGCCATGCTGCTGCCCGAGTCAGTGATTTTTAGCAGACACCGGATGATTTTTCAGCGTGTCATGTTTTCTACGTCATGCAGGGTATTGATATTGGCGAACATCGCTTCAGGCCTGCCAAACTGCCTGATGGTATCTTCGGAGATGGTAAGTGTGTCGACCTTGCTCAGCAGGTTGTAGATCTTGAACATGTTGTTATCCAGCAGGGTTTTCACCACCGGGAGGATTCTCTTGTGATAGATGGCGTGGAGCGGTTCTCTTCCCTTGGACCATACCGGGATGGTAACATCATGATCGCCAGCACACGAGATCATGTAGGAAATGAATCGTTGATCGAGATTGGGCATATCGGCCGCAAAGACAAAGCTCCGGGGTGTCCCAGCGGTATTCAGTGCGGTGTAGATCCCCCCCAGGGGTCCACAGCCCGGTCGGATGTCTTCGACGATGGTAAAAGTATTGAGGTCTTCGCGCTTATGTCCGATGAGTATGACCTCGTCAAACATAGGCTCGATAACGTCGATAACGTGTTGTATGAGGAGTTTGTTTCCTACGGAGGCCACAACCTTGTCATTGCCGAATCTCGTTGATTTTCCGCCGATGAGTACAATCCCTGTCATGTCAATATTGTAGATATTGAGATGAACAGTGTGTGTCAAGGATTATATATGCAATATACCAAAAGTTACAAAACGTGAGGTAAGAAAGAATGGTTGGGCATCATATGCTTGGCATATTGGTTTTCTGTCGGGAAACCTTGTTGAGACCGCATAATTGAGCGCTGTATTCCATGAGGACCATGCGCAGACAACACGAACATGTGAGTCCGGGCAGTGTGTCCTACAAATAGTGTTGCACGTGTGGAAATGCTATGTGTCCTGTTAACCGAGAGGTTTCAGGAAAATCATGAAATAAAGACGTTATACCGCATGAAAAAGCGATAAGATATCCCGCAGGAGTAAGACAAAAAACGACAGGAATCAGGCATTTTCCTACCTCGATATCAGACACACCCTTATTGTAATTTATTGATAAATCGTGTTTAATTATCATCCACTGAATGGTGAACCAATATTCATATTTTTCCTTGATACCATGCATAATGCATGATATGGAAAACAGCGCAGGTATGTAAAAAAAGAAGTAACAAATACTCAAAAGACTCATAGGGGGGTAAACGTGGCAGGTATTGATACGTCTCAAATCAATGCAGAGTTGGAGGAGTTCACCTCAGAACAACTCACCCAAGTCGACGAAATAATGTCAAGTTACAAAGGTAAACCTGGTGCATTAATTCCAGTTCTGGAACAGGTTCAGGATGTATGTGGGTTTCTTCCCATGGCCCTGCAGTTACGGGTGGCCAAGGGGTTGAATATCCCGGTAGCGAATGTTTACGGGGTTGTTACCTTCTACTCATTCTTTACCATGGTGCCTCGGGGTAAACACGTTATCAGGGTGTGTCTTGGAACCGCCTGTTATGTGCGTGGAGGACAGCCGATCCTTGAGAAGATTTCTCGTCTCTTGCGGATCGATGCCGGGGAATGTACGGAAGACAGGCTCTTCTCCTTGGAGACAGTGCGGTGTCTGGGGGCCTGTGGTCTTGCTCCTGTCGTGGTGATAGACGAAGATACGCACGGGCAGGTCAAGCCCGCCAAGCTGGAAACATTGCTGGCTCAGTATGATTAGGAGGCTGACATGGCGAAACTAACCATAGATGATTTAAAAAAGATTAAAGACAGGGTTGAAAAGGAAGATCAGTTCAGAGCCGGCACGAAGCGGGTTAAGGTAACGGTCCACATGGGAACCTGTGGTATCGCTTCCGGCGCAAAAGAAATTCTCGATACCCTTATGGATGAGATCGGTGAGAATAATGTTGATGACATCCTGATCACAACTTCCGGGTGCATAGGCATCTGCAGTAGGGAACCTCTGATAACCATTGAAGAGCAGGGCAAAGAACCTATTGTCTATGAACATCTTACCCAGAACAAGGCCCGACAGATTTTCAAGAGACACATCATGAACGGTGAGATCCAGAACGAGTTTGTTCTGGCACGGGGCCGGGAGCAGGAAGAAAAGGGGGAGAGTAAATGAAGGTTTTTCGATCGCATATACTCGTATGTGGCGGTACCGGTTGCAGGGCTACCGGAAGTGAGGGCATCCTTCAGAATATAGCCCTGGAGCTCTCAGCAAAAGGACTGTCTGACGAAGTTGCCGTTGTAGAGACCGGTTGTAACGGATTCTGTGCTGCCGGTCCGATTATGGTGATATACCCGGAAGGGACATTTTATCAGTATGTGAAAAAAGAGGATGTGGCTGAGATCATCGAAGAGCACATCGTCAAGGGCCGTCCGGTTCAGCGGTTGATGTACAAAGAGCCGGCAACCGAAACAGCTATTCCTCATATGCTGGATATCCCCTTCTTCGGAAAACAGCACCTTATTGCCCTGAAGAACAGGGGTTTGATCGATGCAGAAAAGATCGATGAATATATTGCCGGTGACGGTTACATGGGTGCAGCCAAGGCACTGACCGAGATGAGCCGTGAAGACGTCATCGAAGAGATGAAGAAATCCGGTCTTCGCGGAAGAGGCGGCGGTGGATTCCCCACCGGTTTGAAATGGTCGTTTGCCAGCAAGGCGGTCAGCGACATCAAATACATCCTTTGTAATGCCGACGAGGGTGACCCGGGCGCATTCATGGACAGGTCAATTCTTGAGGCAGATCCCCACGCAGTGATTGAGGGCATGATCATCGGTGGATACGCCATTGGCGCAAACAAGGGGTTTATCTACTGTCGTGCCGAGTATCCCCTTGCAATCAAACGCCTTAACCTGGCTATTGATCAGGCCAAGGAATACGGACTGCTTGGTGAAAATATCCTTGATTCAGGCTACAGCCTTGATATCGAGGTCTACCAGGGTGCCGGCGCATTTGTCTGCGGTGAAGAAACCGCTCTGATGAATTCCATCGAAGGTAAGCGCGGAATGCCCAGGCCAAGGCCGCCGTTCCCGGCAAGCAAGGGTCTCTGGC
>CAYRCP010000168.1:0-4832 GCA_964422755.1 uncultured Bacteriovoracaceae bacterium
TGGATTTATTATTTGACGAAAATGATTGATGATACATGCCAAATGGTATACATACCTTAGCGACAAGTTCCCTTTTGCCCGTAACAGAAAAAGGGCAGGGGGTATTCATCACGTGCTGAAATTCATGTACCGGCACGCTATGGTTTTTAGCGTTGCTCGAAGGTTTCAGATACACTGATGGTTTAGGTAAAATATCCAGACAACACATGATGGTTTCACGACTTATATTATGATACGACATCTTATCAGACGCAGGGCGTTATCAGGCAGGATGTCATTTACGGGCAGTACATTGCGCCCATTTAACGAGAACATCTCGTTTTGTGAAAAGGTCTTCTTTAGCAATCCTTGAGAGAGATATATGGCAACTTTAGATAGAAAAGGAGGGTAATAAAATGGGCTATTCCGAGAAAAGTATCGTAGGAATCTTTCACAACAGGGCAGAGAAGTATCAGTACGAACCCTGTGTCTGCTACAA
Organism: uncultured Bacteriovoracaceae bacterium; assembly: GCA_964422755.1. Lineage (GTDB taxonomy): Bacteria > Desulfobacterota > Desulfomonilia > UBA1062 > UBA1062 > DSAD01. The sequence continues at coordinate 479 of CAYRCP010000168.1, forward strand.
AAAAGAAGGGAAGTACGTCCCTATCAGCTGGAGAGAAATGCAGAGCATGGTGGTAAAGCTCGGTCTCGGTCTGATTTCTCTCGGCGTCAAACCAAAGGACATCGTTGCACTGTTTTCCGAAAATTGCTGGGAATGGATCGTTGCTGATCTCGCCGTACAATCCATCGGAGCGGCAGATGCTCCAATATATGCTACAAATGCAGGTCCTGAGGCAGCCTATATCCTGAACGATTCAGGATCAAAAGTCGTTTTTGTGTCCGACAAGGATCATCTTGAGAGAATCTTGAGCGTAAAATCGGAAATCAAAGGGGTAAAATACATCATTACCTTTGATGCCATAGAGACCAAAGAAAAGAATGTCCTGACCATGGAAGAGGTCATGCGCATGGGTGCGGAGGCAAAAGATAAAGATGCCTTTGAACAAAGACTTTGCGCCATTGATCCCGAGGATCTTGCAACACTGATCTATACCTCGGGGACAACAGGACAGCCCAAGGGGGTCATGCTCACTCACAACAACTTTTTCTCAAACACCATGCAGAGTTATGCATCACATCCGATAATGGATCACAAGGATTCGGCCTTGAGTTTTCTTCCCTGGAGCCATTCGCTGGGCAGGACCGTTTCTCTGTACCTCATGTTCCATATAGGAGCGGTAAACTATCTGGCTGAGAGTTTTTCCACCGTACTTGAGAATTTGCAGGAGACACATCCCACGCTGATCGTCAGTGTTCCCAGGTTATTCGAGAAGTTACATTCAGGTATTCTTTCTCAGGCAGCAAAGGCACCGCCGTTGAAAAAGAAAATATTCACCTGGTGTATGGGTGTAGGGAACAGGGGCGTTGACTACCTGGTTCAGAACAAACCCATGCCTGCTCTTTTGGATGCGCAGTATAACATAGCTGATAAGCTTGTATTTTCTAAATTACGTGCTGCCCTGGGCCTGGACAGGGTAAGAATCTTCATCAGTGGCGGTGGTGCAATTGCCGTAGAGATAGACCGGTTCTTCAATAGTCTGGGGGTGCCGGTACATAACGGGTACGGATTGACTGAAACGAGTCCGGTTACCAACGTGAACCGGTTCGATAACTTTGCGTTCGGCTCCGTAGGTCCGCCTTTTCCCGATACGCAGGTAAAGATTGCCGAAGACGGTGAAATACTCATCAAGGGCCCGCAGGTCATGAAAGGGTATTATAACAAACCAGACGAAACAAAGGCGGTCTTTACCGAAGACGGGTGGTTTATGACCGGGGATATCGGGAAGATCGATGAGAAGGGCTGCCTGTATATCACCGACCGGAAAAAGGATATTATTGTTACTTCAGGGGGAAAGAATATTTCCCCTCAGAATATCGAGAATACCCTTGCCGCTGATCTCTTTATCGAGCAGGCTGCAGTGATCGGTGAAGGGAGAAAGTACTTGAGCGCCTTGGTCGTGCCGAATTTTTCAGAACTTACCGCATATGCAAAGAATCAGGGGATATCCTTTGATGCAAACGAGGATCTTGTCAACAAACCCGAGATAATTGCGTTCTATGACGAAAAGATAAAACAGCTCATGAAAGACTATGCCAGGGTCGAACAGCTGCGCAGATTCACCCTTCTGCCCCGGGAATTCAGTATAGAATCAGGCGAACTCACCCCGACGCTGAAGATGAAACGCAAGGTCATTAACAAGAATTGCGAGGATCTCATCGAGAAAATGTATGCTTGATGCTGTTTTGTGATCAACATGCGACTATATTTGTTTTAAAGTGGAGGGGGAATGTTCCCCCTCCCTAAATGAGGAGGGTTTCTGATGCCGAAAATATGCGAGAGTTGCAGATCAAGAACGTACTGCTCCATACTCAACTACAAGGTGTTCCAATACATTGATCTTGTGATTAAATTTGATGAATGTCCCCTCTATACCCCGGAAGATGGATACGTTATGGACAGGGGAAATACTCCGGACCAGGAAAAAGAGTTCGAGATCCATGCAGAAATAACGGTTCACTGTAAGATGAAGGAGTTTCTCTTAGACAAGATCAAGCCGGAAAATTATTCTCAACTGAAACGCTTGAGCATTCTCATCGACAAAGAAGGACTGGAGCGGGAATTAAAAAGGATCCTTGACCGGGAGATAAAGAGTAAGCTGGGCATTAAATGCAAGGATTCGGTGATGAGGGAACACGCAAAGACCACCATTGAGGTGCCGTTGATCTTTTCAAACTGGGTCCTCAATTAAGCCGATAGATCATGGACAGACCGTTAAATTAGAAACGCGACAAAGGTATTGCCCTAAAATGGAATTTGACCATACGGGGTTTATAAGGATTCAGTATCCTGAATAGTTCGACGCATCCATATCCGATGCATTTTCAGCCCAATTTTTAACGGCCCGATTCCAAAAAAACCAGCATCAGAGAACGAATGAATATCATGAAAAGGCGTCTTTGTTTACCTCATTTTGAGGTTCTGAGACCGTCCTTTTCTGGGCAGCGAAACAATTACTGAATTTGTATTTTTCTCCTTGCAATGCGATCAAAACATGCTATATATGGTGCTTACGCCAATTCTTAGCACTATATATAGTATAAATAAGGGGGTTCTATGTTTACAAAGATCAGAAAAAGAGATGGGAGATATGCCTCTTTTGACTCAGCAAAGATAACTGCAGCCATAACAAAAGCTGGTGAGGCAACCGGAGAGCTGGACAGCAAACAGGCTCACCGTTTGATGATTCAGGTTTTGAGCATAGCCCAGCAAACCATATCAAAGATCCCCACTGTTGAGGAGATTCAGGATATCGTTGAAGACGTTTTGCTTTCCTCTCCATCTCGAAGGGCCACAGCAAAGGCATACATCATCTATCGTGATCAGCACGCCAAAATGCGTGAAATAAAGGCAGGCATGGGAGTTGATCTCATCGATCAATACCTGGGAAAACTGGACTGGCAGGTTAATGAAAACAGTAATATGGCGTTCTCGCTGCAGGGACTGAACAACTATCTCTCTTCGGAGATAAGCAAGATCTACTGGCTCAACAAGATTTATCCGCCAGAGGTGAGAAATGCTCACATGAACGGAGATTTTCATATCCACGATCTCAACATTATCTCCGTGTACTGTGTGGGATGGGACCTGCACGATCTCTTGCGCCAGGGTTTCAGAGGAGCCCATGGAAAAGTGGAAAGCAAGCCGGCCAAACACTTCCGTACTGCGCTGGGCCAGATTGTGAACTTCTTCTATACGCTGCAGGGAGAAGCAGCCGGTGCCCAGGCATTCTCAAATTTCGACACGCTGCTGGCCCCTTTTATCCGCTATGACGGTCTCGATTATATCCAGGTAAAACAGGCACTCCAGGAGTTCATCTTCAACATCAATGTCCCGACACGGGTAGGTTTTCAGACACCATTTACCAATGTGACCCTGGACCTTGAGGTGCCTTCCTACCTGGCGGATCAAGGGGTGATGATCGGCGGTAAGATGCAGGAGACCACCTACAGCGAATATCAGCATGAAATGGAGCTGTTTAACAAGGCATTTGTAGAGGTGATGGCTGAAGGGGATGCAAAGGGCAGGGTATTTACGTTCCCCATACCGACCTACAATATCACGAAGGATTTCAACTGGGACAACCCGCAGCTCACAAACCTCTGGAAGATGACTGCAAAATATGGAGTCCCCTATTTCTCCAACTTCGTCAACTCCGACATGAACCCGGAAGATGCCAGGAGCATGTGCTGCCGGCTGAGAATCGACAATCGTCAGCTGGAGGTGAGAGGAGGGGGCCTGTTCGGATCGAACCCGCTCACCGGCTCCATCGGGGTCGTTACCATTAATCTGCCGAGACTCGGCTATTTGAGCAAGGATAGGGTTGAATTCATGGACAGACTCGACAAACTCATCGAGATCGCCTCTGCCAGTCTTGAAATCAAGAGAAAAATCTTAGAGACCTTCACCAATACAAACCTCTACCCATACACGAAATACTATCTCTCCGGGATAAAGAGCAAATTCAAAGAGTACTGGAAGAATCATTTTTCCACCATCGGTATCCTCGGTATGAACGAGGCTTGTCTCAATCTTCTGGGCGAGGATGTTGGGAGTGAGGCGGGCAAAAGCTTTGCGTTGGAAGTCGCCGATTTCATCCGCATGAGACTCCTGGAGCTGCAGCAGTCAACGGGAAACAACTACAACTTCGAAGCAACCCCGGCCGAAGGAACTTCTTATAGAATGGCGCGGATCGACAAAGCCCGGTATCCCGAAATCATATGCGCCAACGAAGACGCTTATCAGAAAGGCTCAGAGCCCTATTATACAAACTCATCACAGCTTCCGGTAAATTATACCGATGACATCTTTGAAGCCC